>JBEGOG010000059.1:0-8610 GCA_041182125.1 Pseudomonadota bacterium | reverse complement strand
ACGGGCTATGGCTCGACCGAGACCGGCCCTACGGCCTGCAACATTCACTGGCTTAATGATCGCACCGGCATGTGCGGCCTTCCGGTGCCAGGAACCTCAGTGAAGCTGGCTCCCGAGGGCAGCAAGTTCGAAATTCGGGTCAAGGGGCCTCAGATTTCCCCCGGCTATTACAACGACCCAGAAAAATCAGCAGCGGCCTTTGATGAAGAGGGTTTCTACCGGCTGGGCGATGCGGCCCGGTTGCAGGATGAGGCCGACCCCGAGGCGGGTCTGGTCTTTGATGGCCGTCTGGTCGAGAATTTCAAGCTGGCCTCTGGTACCTTCGTGGCGGCGGGTTCCTTGCGAATAACGGCCATTTCGGCGGTTGGCGGGGCGGTGGCCGATGCTGTGGTCTGCGGCGAGGGCAAGGAGGGCGTTGGTCTTCTGCTGTTCCTCAATGCCCCGTTCTGTGCGCGCTTGGCAGGACCTGACGCGGTGCGCGAGGCGGTCCGAACAGGGCTTGAGCGCATGAATGCTGAGGCGCGCGGCGGCGGCGGCAAGGTGGCGCGAGCCATTATCCTGTCCGGTGCGCCAGACCCGCTTTCGGGTGAAATTACCGATAAGGGCTATATCAATCAGGCCCTGTCGCGTCAGCAGCGGGCGGCGGATGTCGAGCGCCTGTTCGCCATCACGCCCGACGAAGATGTTCTGACCTTTTAAGCCCGGAGAGCTCCGATGAATGGCGCTGACGTCCTGATCCAAACCTTAGCGGATAATGGCCTAGAGGCCTGTTTCGCCAATCCCGGAACCAGCGAGATGCAGTTTGTCTCGGCGCTGGATCGCGAGCCACGCATGCGTTCGGTGCTCTGTCTGTTTGAAGGTGTCGCGACCGGAGCCGCCGATGGCTATGGCCGGATGGCGGGCAAGCCTGCTGTGACCCTGCTTCATCTGGGGCCGGGCTATGCCAATGGCGGGGCCAACCTGCACAATGCCCGCAAGGCTGGAACGCCGGTGGTCAATGTCATTGGTGATCATGCAACCTATCATCGCCAATATGATGCGCCGCTCAATTCCGATATTGCCACCTGGGCCAAGGCCAATTCCAATTGGATCGGCTCGGCTGAGACCGCCGATCAGGTCGGAGAGCTTGCGTCGGAAGCTATCAAGGCCAGCTATGGCCCTCCGGGTGGCTGTGCCAGTCTGATCCTTCCCGCCGATAGCGCCTGGTCTGAAGCCAGCCATAAGGGGCCTGTGGTCGAGATCCCACGGCGCTCAACGCCAACGGCCAGCGCCATAGCCGCCACCGCTGCCAAGCTCAAGGCCGCCAAGTCCCCCGTCGTTCTGATCGGGGGATCGGCCTGTACCGAACCAGGCCTGAAGGCCGCTGGACGATTAAAGGCTGCGGGTATTCGCGTTCTTACCGACACCTTTGTCGCCCGCCTTGCACGCGGAGAGGGACGGTTTGCGCCCGACAAGATGCTCTATTTCGGGGAAATGGCGCTGAAGGATTTGGCAGGAAGCGACCTGATGGTGCTGGTCGAAACCGCCATGCCCGTGTCCTTCTTTGCCTATCCGGACATGCCGAGCGTTCTGGTGCCCGAGGGCTGCGCGCTTGAGCCCCTGTCTGACAAGGCGCAGGACGGGATCGCGACCTTAAGCCTGCTGGCTGACGCCCTTGGTGCGCCGCAAGAGGTCGCCCTGACCGCCTATGCGCCGCAAGACTGCCCGAGTGGGGAATTGACCGCCTATACGATTGGCACCTCGATTGCGCGGCATATGCCAAGCCAAGCGGTGATCTCTGATGATGCGGTGACGGCGGGTCTTCCGGTCTATACCCAGACGGCGCAGGCGCGGGCCCATGAGTGGCTGATGCTAACGGGCGGTGCGATCGGGCAGGGCATTCCCTTGGCCATCGGCGCGGCCGTGGCCTGTCCTGATCGTAAGGTTCTGTCGCTCAATGGTGATGGCGCGGCCATGTATACGGTGCAGGGGCTCTGGACGATTGCGCGCGAAAATTTGGACGTGACGGTGGTGGTCTTTGCCAACCATGCCTATCGCATTCTCAATATCGAGCTGGCCCGTACGGGGGCGGGAAAGCCCGGTCCCGCGGCTAAAAAGCTGCTGGATCTTGGATCGCCGCGCATCGACTGGATGGGGCTGGCCAGCAGCCTGGGCCTTCCGTCGGTCCGTTGTGATACGGCCGAGAGCTTCGATGCTGCCATGGCCCGCGCCATGGGTCGGAAGGGCCCACAGTTCATCGAGGCCGCCCTGCTCTAGGCAAGTCCCCCTATCGCAGCTAACAAAAAAACCCGCCGGAGTGATCTCCGGCGGGTTTGTCGTAAGAACGGTTGAGGGCTCTTATTTTAGCGTATTGCCGGGAAGCTTACAGCCGCCGCCAATACTCTTGGCTTGGGTGCAGCTGAGCACCGACTTGGGGGCTTCGATGCCAGCCGTATATTCGATGACCCAGCCGGGCAGGCCGTCAGAGCAGGCCACTTCCAAGAACTCCGACGTATCCGCGCGTCCGATCATGTTCACGTTGGACACGGTGCACGACGACTTGCCAAGCGACTTCAAGCTGCTGGTCAGCTTTGGATAGACCAGCTCTTGCTTAGAGAAGCTGCAGCGATAGCCCGACAGTTGCGAGCGCACGCAGTCGAGGATCTGTGGCTTAACGCCTGCACTGGTTGGGAAGATACCGACAGCGCCGTCAGCACGGTTCTTACAGGCCATTTCGACAACTTCCTTGTCGTTGCCCTGAACGGCGAAGGCGGCGTACTTGGCCACGTCACAGTCAAAACCGGCCTTCTTGGCAAGGCTGGAATAGAGGCCCGCCTGTTGGGTTTCGGCTTCGCGCGCGTCGGTCAGGGTGCAGCCGCCGCCAACAAAGGCCGCTTCCGCGCACTTGATCGTCTTGGCCAACTCTTCGGCCTTGACCTGAAGCATGAAACCTTCACCAGACTGGCAGGCGATTTCGTAATATTCGGAGCCATCGACGGTGGACAGAACATAACGGGTGCCGCTGATGTCGCAACTCTTGCTGGACGTCGCCATCAGGGCCTTGATCGGCTCGAGGTTCTGCTCAGGGGTGGTCAGTTCGCAGTTCTTGCCCGACTGACCGAAGGCAACGCACGACATAGCCGTGACCTTACGATCCGCCGTTGCAGGCAGACCAGCGAGCATCACCATGCCCGCGCCAGACTTACAGGCCAATTCATAATAGGCGCTGGTTGGGCTTTGGCCGATATAGCGGGCCTTATCGATGGCGCAGCGCGAACCGGTCTTGGCCACCAGGGGCTGGAGGCCAGCGACGGGGTTGGCGTTGCCGGGCAGCAGGCAGCCCAAGCTGTTCTTCTGAGGCTTGCCATCAGGGCCAATGGCAGGAGCCGAGGTGGCCACGCAGTCATAGGTCAGGGGTACAGAGCCATCGGTCTTGGCTTGGATGATGTAGCCTAGGCCTTCAGAGCAGGCGACTTCGAAGAAGGCGGTCGTCACCTTGACGCCGTCCTTCTTTTCATCGGACGAGCCGACAAAGCGCGCATCGGTGAGGCCGCAGGCAAGGCCCGACTTGGCGATGATTTCGGGGGCCTTGGCCATTCCCGCCTTGCGCTGTGCTTCGTTGACGCCAGCCTCTGCCTTGGGGGCTGCGAGGGCGGGCGATGCAATCGCGAGGGTGATTGCGGCGATGAGCCCCAGTCCAATTGGCCTCATGGGTACGTCTCCTGGATATCTTTGCCCCTGCGGGCTTATGATGGTTGCCTTTGGTGGAGCATAAGCCCCTTCACGCGTGTCTGGTCAAGTTTGACTGCAACTGAGTCCAAACTAAGACCGTGAATCAGGCATATTGTGCCTAGACCGCGGCCTCTATTGGCATCATTGGATTGCCACCACAATCGCTCGCTTAATCGGCTTGGCCCCTTAGCCGCAGGAGATATTCGACGTGCAGGATGGAACTCAAGAAGATCCCACCGATATCGCTGAGCGCCGCCCGGCTCTGGTCTATCCCTTTGAGACTGTTCCAGAAGATGGCGAGACGCTAGAGATCGCGCCGGGTCTGATCTGGATCCGCATGGGCCTGCCCTTTGCTTTGGCGCACATTAATCTCTGGGCGATTCGCGACGGCGAGGGCTGGGCCATTGTCGATACCGGGGTTCAGACCCGTGAAACCGCGGCGGCTTGGCGTAAGATCTTTGCCGGTCCGCTGGAGGGCAAGCCGGTCACGCGGGTCTTTGTCACCCACATGCACCCGGACCATATCGGCATGGCCGGATGGATCACGCGCAAGTTCAACTGTCGTCTGTGGATGAGTCGGTTAGAATATATCTCTTGCCGGATGCTGACGGCCGATACCGGGCGCGAGGCACCGGATGACGGCGTTCGCTTCTATAATGCGGCCGGTTGGGATGAGGAATCGATCGAGACCTACAAGGCGCGCTTCGGCGGCTTTGGTAAGGGCGTTCACGCCATGCCCGACAGCTATCGCCGCCTCAGTGAGGGCGATGAGATCCAGATTGGTGACTATAGCTGGCGCGTGGTTGTTGGATCGGGTCATTCGCCCGAACATGCCTGCCTCTATAATGAGGAATTGAAGCTGCTGATTTCTGGCGACCAGGTCCTGCCGAAAATCTCGTCAAACGTCTCGGTCTTTCCAACCGAGCCAGACGGTGATCCTCTGACCGATTGGTTAACCTCGCTGGCGCGGATCAAGACCTTGGTGCCGGACGATGTTCTGGTTCTTCCAGCCCACAATGAGCCTTTCCGGGGCCTTCATGCTCGCCTCGACCACTTGATCCGTGGCCATGAGCGGGCCTTGACGCGGCTTCTGTCCTCGCTGGCGGTGCCCAAGCGCAGCATCGATGTGTTCGGCTCGCTCTTTGCCCGCAAGATTGGACCAGAGGTTCTGGGCATGGCGACGGGTGAAAGCCTAGCGCACCTCAATTGCCTGATTGGCCGGGGTAAGGTTATCGCCGAGCCCGATGCGCAGGGCGTGCTCTGGTACCGGGCGGCCTAGGCGCTGCGATTGAGGGTCAGGGACGTCGCATTGACCTTGGACGATTGCGCGCCTGGCCCATAGCCGGAGCCTGTTGGCCGTGTCGAGGCCACCTCTTCGGCGATGGCCCGCACCAAGCCCTCAGTTACAAATTTGGCCGATTCCACGGCACGACCATGACGCGCCAAAACGGCGTCAAAGGCTTCGGTCGCCTTGATCAGGCTCTGGCGAGCACTGAGTGATGTCTCCGTCAAAATCTGCGGGGTTTCACGCAGCCTTTGAGACTCGTGGCGATAGATATTGGCCAAACGAGAGGTCTCATCGAGGGTCTTTGCCGCTTCGAGCGGCTTATTATCCTCAAAGTCCTTGCACTCCTTGGCCAGTCGCGCCGTGAGGATCTGCGTCAGTTCCGTCATTTGATTGATGCGGGCATCGGGGTTCATTTGACGGGTTCCTGAGCGGTGGGGGAAGGGGATAGGCCCTGCATCTTCAGCATCTCTTGTGTCACCGATGCGGCAAGGCCAACGCCGCCGCCCTTGGTCATCTGCTTAGCGAAGGCATCCATAAGGAAGGACTTAAAGGCTTGCTCGCCTTCGCCGCCGCCAAAGGGTTCGGACGTATTGACGCCCGAAAACATGGTCTGAAAGGCCGTGGATAGGAAGGCGGACTCAAACTCCTTGGCCGTCCTTTCAATCCGGGCGCGAGGGTCATTTATGGTGCCATAGTTCGTTAGCTGAGGCGTTGGCCGCATCATGTCGAGGGGCAGGGACGAAGCGCTCAAATTCATTACATCACCTCAATGTCGGCCTGGAGCGCGCCGGATGCCTTAATGGTCTGAAGGATCGAGATCATATCGCGCGGGGTGACGCCAAGGCTGTTCAGCCCCCTGACCAGCGAGGCCAAGGAGGCCCCATCCTTAAGGGTAATGAACTGCTTGCCCTTTTCCTCATCGACCGAGACCTGCGACTGCGGCGTCACCGTTGTCTGGCCCTGGGACAGGGGATTGGGCTGGCTCACCTGCGGTGTTTCTTGAACCGTGATGGTTAGGTTGCCCTGTTGAATGGCGACGGTCGACAGCCTGACATTCTCGCCCATAACGATGACGCCAGCCACTTCGTCTATGATCACCTTGGCCGGATTATCGGGCTGGACCTCCAACTGTTCGATCTGAGTGACGAAGCTGACCAATTCGCGACCGCCTGTCGGGCGTAGGGTCACAATAGAGGGGTTGTCCGCCGTTGCAGACCCTGGGAACCGCCCATTGATTACCTCAGCAATCCGACGCGCGGTCGTGAAGTCGGGATTATGCAGGGTCAGCCGCATTTGACGCATACTCGCCAGCTGAAATCCAACCTCGCGTTCGACAACCGCGCCTGAAGCGATCCGCCCGGCCGTGGGAACGCCCTTTGAAATCGACGAGCCTGACCCGCCCGAAGCCGACACAGACCCGGTCTGGACCGTGCCTTGAGCAACCGCATAGGCTTCACCATCCGCGCCGAGCAAGGGGGTAACCAACAAGGTCCCGCCCAAAAGACTTTTGGCGTCGCCGAGCGCTGACACTGTGGCGTCAACCTGAGACCCTGATGCTGAAAAGGCGGGAAGGCGAGCCGTCACCATGACCGCAGCGACGTTCTTGGTGTTCATGGTGGCGTCGCGGGTATTGACGCCAAGGCGCTCCAGCATCCCTTCGAGGCTCTGTTTGGTGAAGGGCGCATTGCGCAAGGAGTCGCCGGTGCCATTGAGGCCGACAACGATGCCGTATCCGACCAACATATTGTCCCGCACGCCTTCGAAGGCGACAATATCTTTGATCCGTGACTTGGCGAAAGCCGGCGTCGTGATCAAGGCTGTCGCAGCGAGGGCGGTCACCACTGTCTTTAAAACCGAACCGATGCGCATCATGGCGGTCTGTTGATCCTTGGGTCTTGACGCCACGCGCGCCTAACTTGGTCTTGCATGCGAAGTTCATGCCAAGATTTTAACCATAAAAAGTGCTTTTGAATCAGATCGCTAAATTTTGATCTTGCGAGAACGCGCTGCCCACGGCAAATCCTGCCGAGCCTTAACGTTACAGCAAGTGTCAAGGTACAGACTGTCGTCCTGCGGGTCGCGAGGTTACAGGCCTCAGTTTTAGGTCAGATGGTATTGAGATGAAAATCGGCGGTACGAATGGCGTAGGGACTTCGGGTCCGGCAAGATCGGCTTCCCGCTCAGCGGGAGGGGACTTTCGGCTGTCCAAAGCGTCCGCAAGCTCTGAGACCGCCTCGGCAGCGCGCGCCTCTGGTCCCACGGGCGTTGGGTCGATCGACGCCCTTATCGCGTTGCAGGAAGTCGGCGGCCCCCTAGAGCGGCGTAAAAAGGCGGTGCGCCGGGCGAGCAAGATTCTCGACCTCCTTGATGATGTGCGCGATAGCCTTTTGGACGATAATCTTTCAACCACAGCGTTAAATGGTCTGATGGCTGCAATAAAAGAAGAGCGTTCTGGCGTTGATGATCCTCACCTTGAAAGCCTGTTGAACGACATAGAAACAAGGGCCTCAGTAGAGATTGCCAAGCTCGAAGTGGCCGCCCGCAGGGCCTGAGCCAACAAACTTAAATGGTTCAATCTGGAGAGGCACATTGATTGGGCCTTCGGTTTTGGTATAAGCGGCCTCGCTTCACTCCGGAGCACCGCGTCAATGCCGACGACCACAGTGCCGGTTCTTGATGCGGACTATCGTCCTTCTGAGGACGAGGAGTTCATGTGCGCGAAACATCGCGCCTATTTCCGTAAGAAATTACAGGCTTGGAAAGAGGACATTCTGCGCGAGTCGCGCGAAACCCTGACCCACCTGCAAAAGGAAACCGAGAACCATCCAGACCTAGCCGACCGGGCCTCGTCTGAGACCGACCGGTCATTGGAGCTTCGGACCCGGGATCGACAACGCAAGCTGATTTCGAAGATTGATTCCGCCATTCGCCGCATCGACGATGACTCCTACGGGTTTTGCGAAGAGACCGGTGAGCCCATCGGCCTTGCCCGCCTTGAGGCCCGTCCCATTGCAACCATGAGCGTGGAAGCCCAAGAGCGTCATGAGCGGCGTGAGCGGGTTCACAGAGACGACTAACGCCAAGGGGCGCGGGCTAGGCCATTCGGCGGTCCTCGCCGAGATCGTTTGCTCCGGTGGTCAAAACCGGATCAGCCCCGTCTGCTAAGAAAGATCGACCATGACCGTGAAGGTCCGCTTTGCCCCATCGCCCACGGGCCGTATCCACGTCGGTAATATCCGCGCTGCTCTGACCAATTGGCTGTTTGCTAAGCGGATGGGCGGGACCTTTGTCCTGCGCATTGACGACACCGATTTGGAACGGTCGACCCAAGAGTATGAAGACGGCATCGAGACGGACCTGAAATGGCTCGGTCTGGTCTGGGGTGAGCGCTATAATCAGTCCAAGCGCTTTGATCGCTATCAGATCGCCGCAGACCGCCTGAAGGCAGAGGGCAAACTCTATCCCTGTTACGAGACCGGTGAAGAGCTGGACCGCCGCCGCAAGGTGCAACTGTCCCGCAGCCTGCCGCCGATCTATGACCGCGCAGCCCTGACCCTAACCGATGAAGAGCGTGCCGCGCTGGAAGCCGAGGGCCGTCGCCCGCATTGGCG
>JBEGOG010000058.1:8918-9518 GCA_041182125.1 Pseudomonadota bacterium | reverse complement strand
ATGCTTGATGGCCAAGAACGGACCGATCAGATTGACCCGCAAGATCTCGTTCCAATAGTCCACCGTCTGGTCAAAGAACGGCACCATGCCGCCCGAGATGCCCGCATTGGCATAGAGGATGTCCAGCCCGCCATACTCGGCAATGGCGCGGTCAACCTAGCCGATAACCTCAGCCTCAACGCCCACATCGGCGGTCATGCCAATCGCGTGGCCGCCAGCGGCACGGTCTCGTGGACGGCGTCGGTCTTGTCGACGCAGAGGACGCTGGCCCCTTCACGGGCAAAGGCCTTGGAGGTGGCGCGGCCAATGCCTGAGCCTGCTCCGGTGATGATTGTGCGCTTGCCTTGAAGCCGTCCCATCTATTTTCTCCCTAGGATGATCTTATGAGCCCACTATAGGCCTCGAACCGGCGGGTTCCAGTTCAAACCTACGGCGCAAGGCCTTTAGGGAGGGGCGTTCGACCAGACGCCAGAACAGCCAAGCGATGGGGATAGCCAGCGCGATGACCGCTGCGCCATAGCCAAGGTCGTGAACACCGGACCAATGGCGGCCGAGCATCCAGGTGACGGGCCAGTGCACCAGATAGAGACTGTAGGAAAT
>JBEGOG010000058.1:0-8906 GCA_041182125.1 Pseudomonadota bacterium | reverse complement strand
GACTGTAGGAAATCTCACCCAGACCTTCGAGCGGCGCGAGGCGCGGCCAGCGCCCGCAGGCTTCTAGCCCCGCCACCCCAGCGACGATCAAGGCTGATGGCCCGCCCCAGACCAGAGCCCGCCAAAAGCCAAAATCGGTGACGGCCGCATGTTGGGCGGCCAACAGTCCCACGCCCAGCACCAGCAGGCCGGCTGAAATACGAGGGCCGGGTAGGGCACGGCTGAGCAGGGCTTGGCCGATCAACAGGCCAAGGATGAATTCGGTCAGCATCGGATTGGCTATCAAGAAGGCCGCGTCACTGCTGATGAAGCCAAACATCCAACAGCCGATCAGGCCCATGGTGACAAAGATCAGGGGGTTAGAGGGTTTGCGCCAAAGGCTGACCGCCATGATCAGATAGAACAGGGCCTCATAGGTCAGGCTCCAGCCCACCGGCAGAAGGGGGAAGGGCTCACCAGCCGGATTAAGGTGCGGGATCAGGAAAAGTGACAGCACCAGATGCAGTGGTTCAAAATGCGCCGCCGTCATGTTTTTGGGATCAATCAGAACCAGCACCGTGACCACGAGCGTCGCTACCCAATAGGCTGGAAGCACCCGTAAGGCCCGGCCAAGAAGGAACTGCTTGGCGGTCTGCTCACGCTGACGGACCGACAGCCATAGGACCACCCCGCTAATGACAAAGAACAGGTCTACCCCTGCCGACCCGATGGAGGGGGTGCCGGTCATACCCGCCGGGATCGGCATCCACTGGCTGATATGAAACAGAACGACCGATAGGGCCGCAATCCCGCGCAGGGACTGGATTGAGCGCAGCGGCGCAAGAGGCAGCGCCGCCCGCTTAGTCATTTCGGCTCTTGGTGGATGCGCAGGATCAGGGATTGGCTGGCGGTGGCCAACAGTTCCCCGCTCTGGGCAAACATCGACATCGAGCCATGGGCAAAGCCGCCGTGGATGGCCTGAACATGGATGTCGCAGAGCACCCACTCGGTTGGCACAAACTGGCAATAGCGGATGGTATTGTCGAGACTATTGCCGCCCGCCGCGCGGCCAAGGGCGCTGCCGATACCGCTGGGCACAAAGTCAGCAATGACCGCTAACATGGCCCGGTCGATGGTGATGCCCGGCGTCGGCCTGATCCACAGGATCGAGCGGCCATCAGGGCTGATTGTACCGCTCTTTCGGTCCTGACCATAGGCAACCCGCGTCTGAAGGCGGCCATGCAGCATGTCGCGTTGATCGCGCCAATGTTCGCGCAAGGGGCAGTCCATGGGCCCTGGAACATCGGGCGCCTTCAACCAGGTGTGTGAAATTTCATTGTCGCGCTGGCCAAGGGCGGCATTGACCGTGAAAATCTCCTTGTCACCGACATGGCCGATGACCCGGGCCTGACTGTTCGACTTGCCATGGGCCGGAACCCAGACATCCAGATCGACGATCGATGGCGGCCGCGCAAAGGACAGATATTGCGCCGTGGCCCAGACCACTGGCCGTTCACAGGTCTGTTCCATCGCCCGAATAGCGCTGGCCAAGCCGACACCGCCGAACATGAAACATTTGTCCGGTGGTCCGACACAAATCTTGGGATCAATCGGCAGGTACCAGCGATGCGGGTTGTGGGTCGGCTGAAGGTGGAAAAAGGGCTCACTCATGGGGTCTATATGACTCCCCACGTCCCTGTTCGCAACAGGTTGCAGGTGCCATTGGCGCGTTCATCCTTCGACGGGCTCAGGATGAGGAGGAGGGGGCTGTAACCCCCTCACCCAACCCTACTACAGCTCTGAAAAGGTCATCCCCGCCTTGGCTTGCAAGCGCGCGATCAGGGCATGGCCAAGAGCAGCAGCTGGGGTCCAGATACCGCCAGGTGTTTGGGTGCGGTCGACGTCCAGTGCCAGGCACAGGGCGCTTTCGGCAATCATTTTGGAGGTGCAGCCATAGCCGGGGTCTTTGTCGCCGGTTACGACCACCTTAAGCCCCTTGCCGTCCTTGGTTTCACCCGCAAATAGGACGTCGAAATGGCCGGTTTCGCGTTCATGCTTCGATGGCCCTTGGCCGGGCTTGGGCAGGGCGAAGCGTTGCAGAAGGGCGCGGGTTGGACCGAAGGCGAGCAAGCCATTTTGGATATTGGTCTGGCTGGTCATGGCCTTGGCCTTCTTGCGACCGGCATCGCCAGACCCGGCCAGCATCATCTCGTCATAGATCAGGTCTTGGCCATAGGCATGGCCGAGCAGGAGGTTCGAGCGGTGCACGACCTTGGTGTTGATAGCGGCCATTACAAAGGGGGCGGACCATTGGTCCAGGCTCTTGTCCTCGGTCACACCGTCGCCGGTCGGCTGGGTTGGGCCATGAAAGCCATCGGCTAGGGCGAAGGGATTGGTCATCACAGCGGCTTGGCTTGGCTCGCGGCGAATGGCCTCAAAGGTTGCCAGCATGCTCGCGACCGTGCCGCCAGAGAAGCCTCCCTTCATCTTGCGCACCCGGCCTCGGACGCGGGGCAGGGGGCTACCAAACCGGGCCTTGGCCAGATCTTGCAGATAAAAGACGCCCAGATCGAACGGGATAGAGTCAAAGCCGCAGGAAAAGACAATCCGCGCGCCAGAGGCTGCGGCGCGCTGGGAATGGGCGGCGATCATTTGGGCCATCCAAGCCGGCTCACCGCACAGGTCGACATAGTCGGTGCCGCTGTCGGCGCAGGCGATCACAAGGCCCTCGCCATAGAGCTGATAGGGCCCAACCGTGGTGACCACGACCTTGGTCTGAAGGCACATGGCGCTCAGCGACGCGGGGTCTGACGCATTGGCGGTGATCATGCCAAGGCTATCTGGCGCACCGATGGCCTTGCGCACCTCGTCCAGCTTAGCGGCGCTGCGTCCGGCAATGGCCCAGCGTACCGGGCCATCGACCCCATAGGTGGCCAACATATGCTCGGCCACCAGCCGCCCCGTAAAGCCGGTGGCTCCGTAAACGACGAGGTCAAAGCTGCGGTCTGACGCGGGGGTGGATTTTGAGGCCTTGGCCATGGGAACGGACTTTCACTGCGCTAAAATTCAGCCTGCAAGGTCTGCTAACTGTCCCCGAGGGTCAAGGCCACCCCCTACCCCCGCTTCGCGGGTACTTCCCCCAAAGGGGGAAGATTTGCGGATCTGTGATCTTCCCTCCTTGGGGGAAGTGGCGCGCAGCGCCGAAGGGGGCCTTGTTTTGTTTTTTCCGCATTCCCCGCGCAGGCGGGGACCCAGACCCTTACGCGCAGGTGGGACTCAATCTTCTGGATCCCCGCCTTCGCGGGGAACGCGGTGGAGAGAGGTGCCCCCCTAGTTCATCACCTTGCGGGCATCCGGAAGGTCCAACGAGAAGGGCGGGATCTCAGCGTCGAAGGTTTCGCCGTCGTCGGTCAGCATTTGGAAACTGCCCGCCATGCTGCCCGATGAGGTGCGAAGTGGGCAGCCGGAGGTGTAGCGATAGGCTTCGCGCGGCTTGAGCACGGGTTGATCGCCGACCACGCCCTCACCCTTGACCTCGTCCACATTGTTGCGGGAGTCGGTAATGATCCAGTGGCGCGAGATCAGTTGCACGGTCTGCGTCCCATGGTTCTCGATCTCCACCACATAGGACCACATGTGCAGGCCGATATCGGGCTCTGAGTCTTCGGGCCGATAGGAGCACATGACCCGCACAAGGATGTCGCGCGTGCGGGCCTCATAGATGGGCGAGCCCTTAGAGCGTGTGCGGCGCGGTATCCGGTTCACGCTGCGTCCAAGGCCCTAGACACATCGCGGATCAAGTCATTCACGCCCTCAAGGCCCACCGATAGGCGCACCGTGCCTTCGGTCACGCCGATGGCCAGCCGCTCTTCTTCGGGGACGGAGCGGTGGGTCGTGGTCGGCGGATGGGTGGCCATGGACTTGGCATCGCCGAGATTGTTGGAGATATCGACAATCTCGAGCGCATTCAGGAAGTTGAACGCTGCCTGCCGCGAGCCGAGATCAAAGGCCAAGAGGCTGCCGCCGCCGCTCATCTGCTTGATGGCGACCTCATATTGCGGGTGATCCTTGCGGAAGGGATAGAAGGACCGCTTAGTCTTGGCATGGCTCGCTACCAGATCCGCCAGCACGGCGGCGGTCTCGGTCTGGCGACGCACGCGCAGGTCCAAGGTCTCCAACCCCTTGAGCAGGACCCAAGCATTGAAGGGCGATAGGGACGGGCCAGTATGGCGCAGCATGTCGCGCCGGGCCTCGTCCATCCGCTCTTGGCTGCCCAGACCAGCGCCGCCCAGCACCCGGCCTTGGCCGTCAATATGTTTGGTCGCCGAATAGACCACCAGATCCGCGCCCAGTTCGAGCGGCTTTTGGAAGATCGGGGTGGCGAAGACATTATCGACAATGACCTTGGCCCCGACCGCGTGGGCCAGCTTGGACACCCCGGCAATATCAGTGACCTCGAGCAGCGGATTGGCCGGGGTCTCGATCAGGACGGCCTTGGTATTGGGCCGCATGGCCTGTTCCCAAGCCTTCAGATCGGTGGCATCGACAAAGGTGGTCTCGACGCCAAAGCGCGGCAGCCATTCGGCCACCAGCCAGCGGCACGAGCCAAAAAGAGCGCGGCCCGCGACCAGATGGTCACCGGCGCGCACCAGTCCCATCAGCGCCGCATGGACCGCCGCCATACCCGTCGCCATCGCGCGGCAGGCAGGCGCGCCTTCGAGCAAGGCCAGCCTCTGTTCGAACATCTCAACCGTCGGATTGGCAAAGCGCGAATAGACATAGCCCGGCTCTTCGCCCGAAAAGCGCGCCACTGCACTTTCGGCGGAATCATAGACATAGCCCTGGGTCAGATAGAGCGCTTCAGAGGTCTCATT
The DNA here is from genome assembly GCA_041182125.1 of Pseudomonadota bacterium. Taxonomy (GTDB): domain Bacteria; phylum Pseudomonadota; class Alphaproteobacteria; order Caulobacterales; family Caulobacteraceae; genus CAISGS01. Next base: position 4,053 of record JBEGOG010000058.1, on the reverse strand, counting down.
GAACGCCGAGCGCATGGTTCCGCCGCGAACCAAACGGGTTGCCGCTTCCCAAGCCTTGGGGTCTTCCGTCATCGCAATGTCCTTCTTAAAGCGCGCGGCATCAAAGGCATCGAAGGGGGTCAGGTCAAGAGGGCGTCTTGGCGCTGGCCATGATCTTGGGCTTGGCAGCACCTGAAGACTTGCCATTCGGCGAGGAGTCGCGGACTGTCGCGCCAATGAGTGAGCAACTTTCATCGGGCATCTTGCCTAGCCAATCGATTGAGGCGCTGATCGCCGAGGGCGCGATCACGTCCTTGAGCGCCTTTGACGCAGATCAGGTCCAGCCTGCCAGTCTGGACCTGCGCCTTGGCCTTCGCTGCTGGCGGATCCGAGCCTCGTTCCTGCCCGGCCTTCATCGCACTGTGCGCCAAAGGATGGTCGATGTGGCCATGCACGAGATCGACCTGTCAAAGGGTGCGGTTCTGGAGCGCGGCTGCGTCTATATTGCTGAGGTTCAAGAGCGGCTGAAGCTCGCACCGGGTATCGCCGCGCGAGGTAATCCGAAAAGCTCGACCGGTCGGATCGACGTCTTTGTGCGCCTCTTGACCGACCACAGCCGCGCCTTTGATGATGTGGCCAGCGGCTATGATGGCCCACTCTATATCGAGATTGCCCCCCAGACCTTTTCGATCTTGGTGCGGACGGGCACGCGGCTGAACCAGCTTCGGCTCAAACAGGGTCAGCCCGCCCATCTGGAGACCCGCAGCGTCGGGGTTGATCTGACCGGTGATCTGGCCGGATTTCGGGCCCGTCGCCATTCCGGCGTGATCGATCTGGACAATGTCGGCGGCCATGACCCGCGCGACTTTTGGGAGCCATTACAACCGCGCCGAGGCGAACTGATGCTCGATCCGGGCGAGTTCTATATTCTGGCCTCGAAAGAAGCTGTGGAGATCCCGGTCCTGCAAGCGGCTGAAATGACCCCGATCGACCCGTCTGTGGGCGAGTTTCGCGTTCACTATGCAGGCTTTTTCGATCCGGGATTTGGCACCGAAGAGGCAGGCGGCGTGGGGTCTCGCGGCGTCCTAGAGGTTCGCAGCCATGAGACCCCGTTCCTGCTTGAAGACGGCCAGACGGTGGCCCGCCTTGTCTATGAACCGCTGTTGGCCCGCCCCAATCGCCTCTATGGTACGGGCGGCTCGCACTATCAGCGCCAAGGCCTGAAACTGTCCAAGCACTTTAAGGACTGGTGAGGGGCCGGGTTTCTACCCTCAGCCTTCTGCTTTGCGACTTGTGCCACCTTTCCGTTAAAGTGATGAATGACCGTGACTGAGCCAATGATGTCAGCCTCAACGCCCCCTGCGCCTGCCGCTCCGTCTCGGTGGAAGGCTTGGCGCGTGGAGACGGTGGCCTTGGTGACCTTAGCCATTCCGCTGGTCTTTACCCAGTTGGCGCAGATGGCGGTGATGACCACCGACGTGATCATGCTGGGCCGTTTGAGCCAGACGGCGCTGGCGGCAGGCGCGATTGGCAGCACGATCTATTATTTTGCGTGGCTGATCGGGGCCGGGCCGTCGTCAGCGGTCTCGCCGATGATTGCGCAAAGTCTGGGGGCCGATCCGAACAATCGCGAGGCGGTGCGAACCATTGTGCGGATGGGACTGTGGGCTGTGGCCCTATTGGCCCTACCGATGGCGGCTTTGCTCGTCTCCGCCGAATGGATCCTGTTGCATCTGGGTCAGGACCCCGTGCTTGCCAAGGGCGCGGGGCAGTTTGTCAGTGTCTTGGCCATTGGCATGCCCTTTACGCTGGGCTTTTTGGTCTTACGCAACTTTGCCACCGCCACCGGTAAGCCAAGGGCGGCCATGTGGGTCATGTTGGCGACGATCCTGTGGAACGCCTTGGCCAACTATGTCCTGATCTTTGGCCATTTCGGCTTTCCGCGGCTTGAGATGGTCGGGGCCGGAATCTCGACGGCCAGTTCGGGCATCTTCAGCTTTCTGGTGATGGTGCTGATTATCCGGCTTGATCCGGACCTTCGCGCCTATCAGCCGTTCAAGGGTCTGTTCGTCCCGGCCCATAGACTGCTGGCCGAGGTTTTCCGTCTGGGCGTCCCCATCGGCATGACCATGATCTTTGAGGCCATGTTGTTCAATGTCATGACCCTAGTGATGGGCACCTTTGGTACCGATCAGTTGGCCGCCCATCAGGTGGCGCTGAACTTTGCGTCGGTGACCTTTATGGTGCCGCTCGGCATCGGTATGGCCGCGACGGTGCGGGTGGGTCTCGCGACCGGTCGCGGGGATTTGGCCGCCGCGCGCCTTTCAGGGTTTGTGGCTATGGCTGTTGGGGTTGGGTTCATCAGCCTATGCGGCCTCGGTATGGCCTTTGCCGGTCGTCAGATCGCCAGCCTCTATTTCGGACCGCCGACCGCGCAAGAGACGCAGGTCATCACCTATGCCACCCAGTTTTTGATGATCGCCGCTGCCTTTCAGGTCTTTGATGCCCTTCAGGTGGTTGGAGGCCTGTCCCTTCGGGGTCTGAAAGATACCCGCGTGCCGATGATCATTGCCGGGGCCAGCTACTGGCTGGTGGGTGCGCCGATCTGTTTGATCTTGGCTATTCCCTTTGGCCTTCAAGGGGTCGGTATATGGATTGGTTTGGCTGCCGGTTTGGCGGTCGCCGCCGTCGCCATGGGCCTGCGCTATGAGTGGCTGACAAGAGCCCCCACAATCTCTCCCCTTCTCACTGCGCCTTCCACGACTTGAGACTCCTGCGCCCTTGCATAGAGGCCGTTGCCTTGACATATAGGAGATTGGTGGCGGGCGGAGTCCTCGCCAATCCGGTCAGGTCCGGAAGGAAGCAGCCGCAACGAGTTTCGCTCCGGGTCGTCGCCAGTCTCCACCCATTACCTCCTGCGCTCAGGCGACGCGCCGTTCCAAGAGCGACAGGACCCGCCGCCCGCCGGTGCCGGGCCAACCGAGGGCCGAGCCTGAAATGACCGAGCCGGTTGACCAAAACGCCCCCCCTTGGGATCAGGACGAAACGGCCGAGGCTGAAGCCCCCGTTCGCGATGAAAATACCGATGATATGTTTGGCGAGCCTGCATCGGCCCCTGCCCAGACCCCTTCAACGCCTGCGCCTCTCAAGGGCGGCGATTCCGTGCCCGGCGCCGCCTATCAGGTGCTGGCCCGCAAATATCGCCCGCGCACCTTTGAGGACCTGATCGGCCAAGAGGCCATGGTCCGCACCCTGACCAATGCCTTTGCATCGGGCCGCATCGCCCACGCCTTCATGCTGACCGGTGTGCGCGGGGTGGGTAAGACCACGACGGCGCGCCTGCTAGCCCGGGCTCTAAATTTCGATGATGGCTCCAGCACCGCAGGCCCCAGCGTTGACCTCACGAAAGAAGGCCGTCACTGCCGCGCCATCATTGATGGCCGCCATATGGATGTGCTGGAACTGGACGCCGCCAGCCGAACCGGCGTGGACGATATGCGCGATCTGCTCGATAGTGTGCGCTATGGCCCGGTCGAGGCGCGCTACAAGGTCTATGTCATCGACGAGGTGCATATGCTGTCCAAGGGTGCCTTCAACGCCCTGTTGAAGACGCTCGAAGAGCCGCCGCCGCACGCCAAGTTTATCTTTGCCACCACCGAAATCCGCAAGGTGCCGGTGACCATCCTGTCCCGCTGCCAGCGTTTTGACCTGCGCCGCGTTGAGCCCGATGTGCTGTCCCAGCATTTGGACCGGATCTGTAAGGCCGAGGGAGCGCTGGTCGATGCCGATGGTCTGGCCCTGATCGCCCGCTCGGCCGAGGGCTCTGTGCGTGATGGTCTTTCCTTGCTTGATCAAGCCATTGTTCAGGCTGACCGCGGTCAGGTCGTCGGGGCAGAGATTGTCCGCGATATGCTCGGTCTGGCGGACCGTGCCCAGACCATTGCCCTGTTCGAAGAGACCCTGCGCGGCGATTCGGCGGCGGCGCTCAAGACCTATCGGACCCTCTATGGCTTTGGTGCCGATCCGGTCGTGGTCATGCTGGACCTGCTCGAACATTGCCATGGCGCGTCGGTG
>JBEGOG010000057.1:0-8081 GCA_041182125.1 Pseudomonadota bacterium | reverse complement strand
CCAGTTCTACGATTCCCAGCCAGTGCCGCGCCTGATCCTGACCTCGCATGAGGCCCCCAACCATGCGCTCCTGTCCGAAGCCTTTAGTCTCAAATCCGGTCGCAAGGTGGAGATCGCGCGGCCCAAGCGGGGCGAGAAGCTGGATCTGGTCCAGCATGCCCTGACCAATGCCCGCGAGGCCTTGGGTCGGCGGATGGCGGAAAGCTCCGCCCAAGACCTTCGAGCTGGACGGCCCTCCTGAGCGGATCGAGGTCTATGACAACTCCCACATCATGGGCACCAATGCCGTCGGCGGGATGATTGTGGCCGGACCCGATGGCTTCATGAAGAGCCAATATCGAAAGTTCAACATCAAGGACACTGAGCTGGTCCCCGGCGACGACTACGGCATGATGCGCGAGGTTCTGCGCCGCCGCTTTGCCCGCATGGTCAAGGAGGAGGGTGAAGGCACCCCAACCCCGCGCCCGGATCTGGTCCTGATCGACGGCGGCGCCGGGCAGCTGGCCGAGGCTATGGCCGTATTGACCGAGCTTGGGGTTCAGGATGTCGCCCTCGTGGGGGTCGCCAAGGGGCCGGACCGCGACGCCGGGCTAGAGCGGTTCTTCCTGCCGGGGAAAACACCGCGCATGCTCGAGCCCAAGAGCCCGATCCTCTATTATCTGCAAAGGCTGCGCGACGAGGCCCACCGTTTTGCCATCGGTACCCACCGCGCCAAGCGGGCGGCAGAGATGATCAAGAACCCTCTGGATGAGATTGATGGCATCGGACCGGGCCGCAAGCGCGCGCTGCTCCACGCCTTCGGCTCGGCCAAAGGGGTCTCGCGGGCCGAGGTGGCTGAACTGGAAAAGGTCGATGGGGTCAGCGGGCCGCTCGCCCAGCGCATCTATGACTATTTCAGGCGGGGGTGAAGTGGGGCTCAAGGCCGTGTATAGAGGGGCCAACGACCCTTCATCCCGTCCCAGACCTTGAGGCCTTCGATGTTCACTAAAGCGGCGCTGCCCAACCTGCTGACGGTTCTGCGTTTGGTCCTGACGCTCGTCATGTTCGCCTGCTTTGCCGCGGTGGCTTGGGTTCAAGAGCAGGCGGCGAGCATGGATCAGGCCATGATCTTCCTGATTCTTCGAGTCGCCTTGGCCTCGTTCGTCATTGCCGCTGTGACCGACTTTTTCGATGGTTGGCTGGCGCGCCGGTGGAAGGTTGAGAGCCTGTTTGGTGCCATCCTAGACCCCATCGCAGACAAGATCTTGGTCTGCGCCGCCGCCTTGGGCCTGATCGCGGTCCATGTTCAGCCGCCGGTTCTGATACCGGTCGGGATCATTCTGTTTCGCGAATTTGCCGTCTCGGCCCTGCGCGAAGTTCTGGCCCCGCGCGGCCTGATCCTTAAGGTCACGGCCTTGGCCAAGATCAAGACGGCCCTACAGCTGGTGGCGCTAGGGGCCCTGATGGTGGCCTGGTTCGCGCCGGCCTATGGCCTGCGGCTGACCATGGATCAGTTTCGCCTGATGGCCTATGGGGCCCACGGTCTGATCTGGCTGGCAGCGGTCGTCACCCTCTGGACCGGTGTCGAATATGGCCTCTCGGCTAAGCGCGCCTTAAAGGCGGCCTAGGCCCCGGTTTCGACATAGGGGCTGATCAGGGCCAGAGGCACGGCGGTCGAGTTCTTGACGCCGCGAATGACGATTCGGCTCTGAACATTGGAGACCAGACCCAGAGACAAGAGTTTGTCGCGCAGGAAGTCGTCGAAAGCGTGCATGTCGCGGGTGATGACGCGCAGCACATAGTCTTCACCGCCGGTCACGGTGGCGCACTGGACCACTTCGGACCATCTACCGACCGCAATCTCAAAGGCTTCGAGATTTTCCTTATTGGGCAAGGACAGTTTCACCGTCGCATAGACCTCAAAGCCGAGGCCCAACTTCTCTCGGTCGAGTAGGGTAACGCGACCCTGAATGACGCCAGCATCCTCTAGGCGCTTGATCCGGCGCCAGCAGGGGCTCGACGACAGGCCGACACGTTCCGCGATCTCGGCCACAGACAGACCCGCATCATGCTGGATCAGGTCGAGGATTTTCGCGTCGACGGCATCAAGGGCTTCAGACAAATTTTCCTCCCAAAAGCGGTCTTTTCCGCTTCAATCATGCCGAAGACCATGCCGCAGCCCCAAGGGTGCTGGCAAACCTTTTCACGCTTAACGGCAAAACTTCATGTCCTCTGGACGGTTCAGGCTGGTTTAAGGCTATTTTGACCACGCCGCTTCTGAGGTCTAAAGAGATGTGACGGTTGGTTTCAGGCACCATGATGTGTTTGCAGCCATGGCCGATGGGTCGTAATCGCGGCGCGCTGAACAGTCAGTTCGCGTCTGGACTGGAGCGCTTATGTCCCTATTTGATTGGTTGTTCCCGGGTGCTGATTTTCGGCTCAACGGTCGTGGCGTGCGACTGCGTCCCGCGCGCCTGTCTGACTATGCTGCTTGGTCGGCCTTGCGAGGGCAATCAAAGGCCTATCTTCAGCCTTGGGAGCCCGCTTGGCCCGATGATGATCTCACCCGCGGATCGTTCCGGCGTCGGCTGACCGCCTATGCCTATGACCTCGATAGACACCTGTCCTATCCGTTCTTGATCTTTCGAGACTCTGATTTTGCCCTCGTTGGCGGCATCACCTTGGGCCAGGTTCGGCGCGGGGTCATTCAATCTGGTACGGTGGGTTATTGGATCGGGGAGCCCTTTGCGGGTAATGGTTATGCGTCAGCAGCCCTTGAGGCGGTCGTCTCGTTCGCCTTTGACCGCCTTGGCCTACATCGGGTTGAGGCAGCCTGTGTCCCAGAAAATCTAGCCTCTCAAGCTGTGCTTTTGAAGCAGGGCTTTCAGTTAGAGGGGCAGGCGATCAGTTACTTGAAGATTAATGGGGTGTGGCGTGACCATCTTCTGTTTGGACGCGTTTCGCTCGACGGACTAAGCCCGCCCGCTCTTCGTGTGATTTAGGATAAATCCTCGCTTTTTAGATGTCGGGCAGAGCGCTAGATTGGCGATTCTTGAAGTTGCTCGCAACCCTTAGGGTTGGCGGGTCTTAGCGTGGAATGTTCTCGGTTATGGCGCAGCGGGCGCAAGGTCGGTTTGTCTGGGACGCGACAGCCACGCTCGAAGCGTTGGGTGCGGCGCAGGTCTGCCTATGGTCTTGGGAGCCGCAGCTCGACAGTCTGCGCCTGACCGGTACCGTGCGCGAGCTCGGCCTCAGTCCTTTGGCACCAGAATGTACTGCGTCGGCGCTGCTCGCTGTTGCCATGCCCCGCGATCGGGTCTTGGTTGAGGATTTTCTTCGGGCTCAGCCATCGGGAACGGAAATTTCTGTGCGCGTCCAGATGCGTGGGGGCGAGGTCTGTGTCTGGCGGGGGGCGTGGTTGGAAGAGGGCGTTCGCGCCTCCGGAGTGATTGTCTCTGAGGCCCAGTTCGCTGCGGCTCATCTGGATCCCCTCACCGGTCTTTTGGATCGGGCGAGCTTTATGAATCAGGCGCGTACGCTGCTGCAAGCGCCGGGGTCTTACGATCTGGTGGTGGCTGACCTTGATCGGTTGAGGCGACTAAACGAGGCCCTAGGCCATGAGCGTGCCGACCTGGTTCTCGCGGCGCTCGGCTCGCGCCTGTTAGCGGCCTTTCCTCCCGGTGCTGTTTTGGCGCGGGTCGGGGAAGATGAGTTTGTTGCCTTGGCTCAGGCAAGTGAGGGCGATGCGTCCGAACGCCTGCGCTTGGCGCTGGAGCAACCGCTTCGAGTCGCAGGTTTTGACATCTACCCGACCCTCTCCGTGGGTGCCCTAAGGGTCGAGGGAGGGGACGATGCGCCCGAAGTGACTGAACTTTTGCGCCGCGCCGAGTTGGCTGTCGAAGCTGCAAAGGGCGGTGGTCGCGGCGGTGCGGTGGCCTATGGTCGGTCGATGGAGACCGATGGTCTGTCCAAGCTTGCGCTTGAGTCTGACCTGCGAGGTGCCATTCAACGCGGTGAGATTGTGCCCTTCTACCAGCCTGTTGTTCGCCTTTCGAGCGGCGGAATTTCCGGCTTTGAAGCCCTCGCCCGTTGGCGCCACCCGCGCCGGGGGCTGGTGTTCCCCGATGAGTTCTTGCCCCTGTGCAATGATATGGGCCTGCTGGCGGAACTCGGGGCCCATATGTTGCAGACCTCTGCTCGGCAGTTGGCGGCCTGGAAGCTCGCCCATCGCGGAGCGACGGACCTGACCTGTAGCGTCAACCTCTCCACCGGCGAGATTGATCGGCCGGGTTTGGTTCAGGATGTTGGCCGGATCATCCGCGAGGCGGGTCTGCCGCCGGGAGCCATCAAGCTCGAAGTCACCGAAAGCGACATTATGCGCGATCCTGATAGGGCGGCTGTGATCCTCGGTCAGCTTCGGGCCGTCGGAGCGGGCCTTGCGCTCGACGACTTCGGCACGGGCTTTTCATCCCTGTCCTATCTCAGCCGCCTGCCCTTCGACACGCTCAAGATCGACCGCTATTTCGTGCGCACCATGACCAGCAATGAGGGCTCGGCCAAGATCGTGCGCTCGGTGATCAATCTGGGCGGCGATCTGGCTTTGGAAGTTGTCGCCGAAGGCGTCGAGAACGCTCAGGTCGCCCGGCAACTGCAAGAACTCGGCTGTGACTATGGCCAAGGCTTTGGCTATGCCCCCGGCCTATCGGCACAAGAGGCAGAGGTCTATCTCAATGAAAGCTATGCCGATGGCTCAGCCCCGGTAAAGGCCCGCGGCTGAGGCCCATCTAACGATCAATGATGCCAGAGCCTCAATGGTGATCGTGATCATCATGTGGATCGAGCAGCTTATGCGCATGGATGATGAAATAGCGCATGTGGGCATTGTCCACCGTCGCCTGCGCCTTCGCCTTCCAAGCGGCATAGGCCTCGGCATAGTTGGGGAAGGCTCCGACCATCTCGACCTTGGACAGGTCACGGAACGCCACCGTTTCCACATCGGCCAATTCGCCGCCAATCAGGAGGTGAAGAAGTTGCTTATCGGGCATGTCAGTTCCTAAGAGCGGTTGCCAAATTCGAGCGCGGAGGTCCGTGCCAGAATCAGCGGATGAAGGGCTGAATTAGCGCAAATCAGGCTCTTTTGCAGGGGGCTTTCGCGATTATAGCGAAAGGCGAGACCCTGATGGTCGGTGGTGATCGCTCCGGCCTCAGAAGCGATGATTTCTGCGGCAGCCAGATCCCAGTCATTCTTGGCCGAGAGGGCCAGCGCCGCGTCAAAGGTGCCCGCCGCGACCAGCGCCATGCGATAGGCAATGGAGTTTCGCGTGGCAAAACGCATCGGCGGCCACGGCGTCTTCCAAGCCGGATGGGCGAACATCTTCTCATCGCCGAGCATGGCGCTGTCGTGAAGCTCAGGTGTTCTGCTGGGCTGGATCGCCGCGCCATTGAGCCATGCGCCGCCGCCAGAAAGGGCGTCATAGGTCTCGTCAAGCGCGGGGGCATGGACCACACCTACGATAGGACGGCCAGCCTCAACCACCGCAATGGCGACGCTGAACCAGGGCTTGTCCTTCATATAGGCTGCCGTGCCATCAATGGGGTCGACCACGAACAGGCGCTGTTTGCTAAGGCGCGCCGGATCATCCGCCGTCTCTTCGGATAGCCAGCCATAGTCCGGCCGCGCCGCCATCAAGCGTTCTTTGAGCAGGGTGTCGACGGCGATGTCGGCATTGGTCACGGGCGAGCCGCCCTCTTTGGACCAGGTCTTCAGGCCATCCTTGCGAAGCTCCATGGCCAGTTGGCCCGCATCCAGAGCCGCTTGTCGTATCAGCGCCAGATCATCTCTCATCGACCGGCAATCGCAACGCCGTCGATCAAGACCGAAGGAGAGTTGGAAGCACCGCGCAGTTCAAGGTCGGAGCCGACCACAAGCCGCCGATAGAAATCGATCAGATTGCCAGCCACCGTGATTTCCGTGACCGGATAGGCGGGCGCGCCGTCCTCGAACCACTGACCCGAAACGCCAATCGACCAGTCGCCCGTATTGGCATTGAGCGAGGGGCCGAACATGGAGGTGACCAGAAGCCCGGTCTTGGCATCGGCCATCAATCCGGCCAAGTCCTTCTGGCCCGGATGGACCGTGACATTGGAGGTCGAGACCCCGGGGGCTCCAGCCATCGAGCGCGAGGCATGACCGGTGCTGACCATGCCAAGCTGCTTGGCCGAGGCTGTATTGAGCAGCCAAGTCGTTAGGACGCCGTCCTCGATCAGGTTCATGGATCGGTTGGCCACGCCCTCATCATCAAAGGGGCTGGAACCGAGACCCCGGATGCGGTGCGGATCATCACTAATGCGGAAACCTGCGGGAAACAGCATCTCGCCAAGCTGGTCCTTGAGGAACGAGACGCCCCGCGCCACGGCCGAGCCTGAGATGGCTCCGATCATCGGGCCGAACAGCGAGATGGCCAGCCGGTTCTCAAAGATCACCGGGGCGGTGGTTGATTCAATCTTGCGAGCACCAAGCCGGGCCACGGCGCGGCGACCGGCTTCGAGGCCAATGGCGGTAGCATCAGGCAGGTCTGTGTGCCAACGGGTCGAGCGGCCCTCGCCGCCGCGTTCCATGCTGGCGCCTTCCCCGGCGATGACCGAGGCCGATAGGCCAAAGCCCGAAGCGGCATGGGTGCCCATAAAGCCGTCGCTGGTCGCCAAAAGCCATTTGGCGCTCGACCACGAGGCCGAGCCACCGTCTGAATTGCTGACCCCCTCCACCGTCAAGGCTGAGGCCTCCGCCGTGCGGGCGAGCTGTTCCAGTTCCTCTGGCGAGGGCTCATAGGGGTCCAGCAGGTCCAGATCAGGCCGTGGCCCCTTGGCCAGCAGGGCCGGATCCGCAAGGCTGGCATAGGGATCTTCTGGCGCAAGGCGGGCCATGGCCACCGCCCGCTCGACCAGCTTTTCGCGAGCCGATGCCGAGGTGTCCGAGCCAGAGACGACCGCTTGGCGCTTGCCGACAAAGACGCGCAGACCCAGATCGCGGGCCTCTTCGCGCTCTACCTCTTCGAGGGCGTCCATACGCACGCTGATGGACAGGGATTGACGCCGCGCGAGCACGGCATCGGCACCATCGGCTCCGGCCTTGATAGCCGCGCCGATCAGATCATTGAGTAGGTTTTCATCCATGGCCCATTATCACCCAAGGGGTAGGGTCACGGCAAGGAAAAGGCTCAGGGATCTAAATCGCGTAGAACAGCAAAACCACAATGGCGAACAGGAACCCGACCCAGGTCAGGAGCGTGCCGCCCGCGCGGCCAATGGAAGTGCCTGCGCTCTGGCTGATCCCGACCGCGTGGGCGACGCGGCCAATGACGAAAGCGCTGCCGAACAGATGGATGGCGAGGGGCGAGGCCTGCACCACCGCCAGCATGATCAAGGCCGCCATGCCCGGTCCGGCATATTCAGTGGCATTGCCAAAGGCCCGCACGGCTCGCACCAACTCTGGCACCCCGTCATCGCCAATCAGGACCTTATGTTTGGTCCTCTGCCGTACCACCTGCAAGGACAGGAGCAGCAGGACCAAAAGGGTCAAGGCCGTCCAAAGGGCTGCGGCCTGAGCCGATGTCGAAATGGGCATTCTTGCGCTCCGTGCCTTTAAAGCTGCCGGAGCATCTCATGATAGACCTTAATATCTTGCCAAAAAGAAACCCCCCGGTTCATCGCCGGGGGGCTTGGTCTATCGGCGCTTGGCAGACCTAGAGGTCGGCGAAGTCCTTTTTGCGGGGGCCGATATAGCCGAACAGATAGGCACCGACCTTGCGGATCTGGATCTCTTCGGACCCTTCGGTGATGCGGTAGCGGCGGTGGTGGCGATAGATGTGTTCGAAGGGCTTATGGCGCGAATAACCGATGCCGCCATGGACCTGCATGGCCCGGTCGGCGGCTTCGCAGACGAGGCGGTTGGCCCAGTAGTTGCACATGGAAACCTTGTCGGAGAGGCGCTTCTCGACCTCCGGCTTGGGCATCTGGTCCATTTCCCACGCGGTCTTGCGGATCAGGAGGCGCAGCATCTCGCACTGGGTGGCCAGCTCGACCAGCGGGAACTGGATGGCCTG
>JBEGOG010000056.1:0-10739 GCA_041182125.1 Pseudomonadota bacterium | reverse complement strand
TTCGAGTGATTGCCTTATCAATACAAGCACAGATTGGAAACTATCGGTGCTTTCTGCAGCATTGGGCAGGGCAGGAATCTGCCTTCGCCCTTTTCATCAAGGACAGAGAAAATGAAGAAATTTATTTCCGTCGCCAGCGTCGCAGCGGCGTCCGTGTTTGCCATTATGGCTTCAAGTGCGCAGGCCGAGACGCTTAGCGTTCAAACCACGGTTGCGCCCTATTGTGCCATTCGCTTGGCCAATGTCTCAAGCGGTACGGCTTCGGTAGCGCAGGAAGCCGAGCAACAGGTCGCTAACTTGCAACTGGCCTGTAACACAGGCGGGACCGCTCAACTGGTGGTCAATCCGCTGAACGGTGACTTCAAGAATGGGTCCAATCTCATCAACTATTCTATGCGTCTTGATGCGGCCGATTCCGCGTTCAGCATCGCGACCACAGACGCGACACCTGGTGATGCCGAAGGCTCGGGTAAGTTTACGCGTACCAAGGCGGGTTATACTCAGGCATTGGCCAACGGCATCAGTGCCGGGTTCTTCATGAACGTGAACGTGGCCGCCCCTGGACCGACGCCAGAGGGGCAGACCTACTACCCTGCCAATGCCGCGCCTGCAGGTACCTATAGCGAGTCCTTCTCCTTCGAACTGTCGGCCATCTAACAAGACCGGCAGGGCGGCCAGACACGCCTGTGCTCTGGCCGCCTCGCTTGGGAGAGCTTCATGATCAGATTTTCAATTCTTGCAGCGCTCGCTACTGCGTCTTGTTTGGGTCTTGCGCCCTGTGCCTTGGCACATGAGGTTCAGCCCATGATTGTCAATGTCGCGCCGTCGGGTGCGGCGGCGAGCTATAGACTGATGGTCCGCAACACTGATGCAAAGCCGATCACTTTAGAGATTTCTCCTCTGCGCGTTCTTGTCGACGATGCGGGCACGGCAAAAAGGACACCCGAATTAGCTGACATTATCCTTTTCCCTCCCCAGACCTTGGTCAATCCCGGTCAGGAGCAGGCAATTCAGGTGCGCTATGTTGGCGATCCGACGATCAAGGAGGGGCGCGTCTATGCCATCCTGGTCAGCCAACTGCCGATTGACTTCACATCTGTTGGCAATGACGACAACTCGACGACAAAGATCAAGGTCGGCTTTGATTTCGTCAGTCATATGGTGGTGCAACCACCTTCTGCTGTCCCGAACTTGAATATTACCAGCGTTCAACACCAGCCGAATGGGGACATTAGCTTCGATGTCCTCAATACCGGAAATGGGGTCGCCTTGCTGCGTAGTGCTCAATGGATCTTAAAATCTAGCACTGGAAAAACCCTATCCATCCCAGCTGACTCCGTGAGCTTTGGAAAGTTCGGGGCAATTTTGCCGGGGGGCAAGCGTGGCATGACCATCGCTGCAGCCCTCGTTTCTGAACTGAAGAATGACGTGACTGTGGCCATCGCCCTCAAACAATAGAGATAGAAGATGCGCGCCCATCGCCGCTTTCAGCCCATGGCATGGGTAAAGGGCGTGCTTCGCTCAACCTCTGCATTAGTCTTCTGCACCGTTAGCTTGTCGAGCGCGTCCGGCCCCGTCCTAGCCATTTCGACCGACCCAGAAGCCCCCATTGCCACCTACCGGCATGGCAGTCATGACGAGCAGCCCAGTGCGACTGAACGCAGCCCGCTATGGTCTGGTTCGCGCGTGAATGTCTCGGGGCCGTTTGATCTGGGATCTCCGCCTCGACCGGCCCTCGGTTCTGCGAATGGGGGTGCTGTCGATGGATCCCCAGGTCCCACATCACCCAAGGTTCTAACGGCACTTGATTTGCCATTAATGCTGAACGGTCGCTTTCTGGGCATGATCAGCGCCGATATGGATCTTGCAGGGGATGGCCTCGTCGACAGTGGCCGCCTGCTCAGCCTGCTAAAGACCGTATTTGGGCCCGCGGCCTATGAGCAGGTCGAGCAGAGAGTTGCGGGCCGCGATCGGGTGCCCCTGTCTGACCTTCAAGGCCCGGCCTTTCACCTGTCCTTCGTAAGCGCTGCCCTCGAACTGAGGATAGTAGCGAACCCGGAAGGATTGGTGCCAACGGACCTACATGTGGCGGGCTTTATGGCCGAGCCCGACCCAGGAAGCTTCACCCCACCAGAAAGGTTGAGCGCAGGACTAAACATAGGTGTGGCTCAACGCTACAGCCATCGCGGAGGTGCGATGGGACCGCTACAGGGCGCGTTGGATGGGCTGGTCCATGTGGGTGGCTTCAAGGGTGTCACCTTGATCGCAGGCGCGAACTACAATGAAGGCGCTATGGGTTCTACATGGTCAAGACGAGAAGCCCGACTGGTTCATGACGACTTCAAGTCGGGCACTCGGCTCAATGTCGGTGAGTTCACGCCCACCATCAATGGCTTCCAAGGAACAGGGCGCATAGTCGGAATAGGTTTGGAGCGAGCCTACTCAACGATCCGACCCTTCCAGAATGTTCGCCCGTCAGGTCGGCAGGCCTTCACATTAGATCGCGAAGCCACTGTGGATGTGGTCATCAACGGCCTTAACACAAAGACCCTGCGCCTTGCGCCAGGGCGCTATTCACTCACAGATTTCCCCTTCGCGACCGGTGCCAACCAGGTGCAGCTTTTGGTGAACGACAATACGGGCCAAAAGGAAATTGCGCTGTTCAATGCCTTCAGCGGCGCAGAGCTGCTCGGAAAGAACGTCGTAGACTTCGCCATTGCATCCGGCCAACAGGAAGGCACCGGCAGCCTTCGCTATGATGGGCCCTATCACACCACGGGCTATGTCCGCAAAGGTGTGACAGACGCCTTGACACTGGGTCTAAACGGTCAAGGAACCCGGCATGTACAGCAGGTGGGAGGCTTGGCGATCTGGGGGTCACCCATCGGGTTGATGCTGATCGAACTCGCCGCGAGCTACAATGACCCGGTGGGCAAATCCGGCGCCGCCGGGTCCTTTAGCTACAAACGCAACCTTAGCCTCAAGAAACGAGACGATCTTCGGTTCATCGCCACTGTGCAATCGACCAGCGCGAATTTTTCGGACCCTGTCCAGCGGACAAGGTCCAACCTAGCGCATTGGCGGGCGAACGGCCTTGTCCAATGGAATGCCCCTTGGCAATTGGGGTTCAGCCTCGGCCTAGACCTCGCCCGAGGCCGAGCTGGAAACCCTGATCGCAGTCAAATAGATGCCGGTGTAAGCCGCAGTTTTGGCCGGGCCAGCGTGGTGGCGAATTTCAGTGTCACCCAGACCGAAAATGCCAAGACCGACAAACGCTTTGCAGTAGGCTTGTCGATACCACTTGGGGAACGCTGGACCTCGCAAGCGCGATATGACAGCGATCGCCATCGCAGCGAAGTCAGCGCCTCGCGCTTCGGCTATGGCGGCCTCGATGAGGTCAGCGCCGAAGTCCGCATGACCAAAGACGACCAAGCAAAGGACCTTTCGGGACGGCTCAACTATATCAATAACAGGTTTGAGGCTGAACTAGCTCATAATCAGCGCTACGATCTGTTACCCGGCGGCCGGACAGATGCGGAATCCACCCTCACCGTCAACAGCTTCATCGGATATGCTGCGGGGGCCTTGGCCATGGGTCGACCAACCCGTGATGCCTTCATTATCGCGCCTATCCATCACAGCCTTGCCAAGTCGAAAATTGAGATCCGGGCCGGTAGCTTACCGGTTGCGCGATCTGGCTGGCTTGGCCCTCCATTGGTGCCAATTCGGCGCGCATACGGCGTTAGCAGTTACGACATCAATGTTGAGCCCCTGCCCGCTGGATACGATATCGGCTCTGGCAAGCTGGCCGTCTTCCCTGGGTTTGGGACGGCCTATCGGATGGTGATCGGCAGTGACGCGTCTCGCATGGCGGTCGGGACACTGTTGGGCCCTGAAGGTCCGCTGGCACTGACAATCGGTGTAATCGAGCCTGTGGGAACGTCCAAGTCGGAAGGTCAGCCGCTTTTTACAAACCGAGCAGGCCGTTTTGTCGCCGAACGATTGTCACCGGGACGGTACCGTATCGTCATTGGCGGGACCGAGATCGGACAGTTTGTCATATCAGACAAGAGCGAAGGAGTTGTCGATGTCGGTGTCATCACGCTTAAACCGCAGTGAAAACGGTCTTCCAAAGCGGCATCAGACGCTAGCCTGGTCGGCTTGGGCCTCGGGAATTTTTTGGGCTCTGGCTGGGTTCGGCCTTGCCAATGCCCAGCCCACGACCTGTACGCCCACCCTCAAAAACTCGCCAGCAAGCGTTGAGATCGATTATGATCCGTTTCTCGCAGGTGCCACGCCAACGCACATGACATTCCAATTGGTGAACCAAACCGACACGCCGTGCAAAATCGATCTTGCTGTTACCAATTCGGCGGGTGAACCTCTCTTAGAGCTACCTTGGACGGACATCGGCCTGGTCCTCGCCATTCGTCCGAGCGCAGATCAAACTCAAGGTGCGAAAAGAACTGGCCTCTACGAGATCGTTTTAGAGGCGGGACAGAACAAGGACATCAGCTTTGATCTGTCCGTCTCGACCGATGCTGTCGTTCCAGCGGGACATTATGTCCAATCCCTTTTTCTGGCCTTCATGCAACCTGGCGACAAGGTTGCGACCATGAGAACGCCATTTCAATTGGCCTTAAACGCTCTGCCGCGCGCTCAAATGAACCTTTCGGGCGCGAGCGGCAGCTTTGGCACTGGCCCAACGGTCAGTATCGTCGATTTTGGTCTGGCCGAGACGGGTAAGGTGCAGGGTCTATTCATCCAAACCCGTACAAATGCCCCATCACGACTGACCTTCCGCTCGGCCAATCATGGTCGGATGGTGCTGGATGGAGACGCCAGCCGGGCCCACAGCCTGCCTTACAGCATCACCTTCGACGGTGCGCCACTTGATCTTGAAACCATGGCGATACGCCCCATCTCCCCGGCCATAAACTATTCGGGAACGCCCTACCCCCTGATTTTGCAATTGGGGGATGTTACAGCACGCCGCGCGGGCCACTATACCGATGAGCTAACGATCGAAATTACCACGCTCTGACATGGCGCCACGGCATTCGGTCAATGCCGTTCCAATCCAGTCCGTCTAGATCACCACAGCCTAGCCGTGGGATGAAACGACAATGACGATCTCAGCTCTAACCAACGAGACGCGTTGGGGAAATGACAACTGGAGCGAGGCCGGCCGACTGGCTTTAACCGCTTGGATCACTGACGAACTGCGGCCAAGAATGATTATAGCGCCGG
Organism: Pseudomonadota bacterium; assembly: GCA_041182125.1. Taxonomy (GTDB): domain Bacteria; phylum Pseudomonadota; class Alphaproteobacteria; order Caulobacterales; family Caulobacteraceae; genus CAISGS01. The sequence goes on along the minus strand of JBEGOG010000056.1, from coordinate 5,489 downwards.
ACATGCAGCTCGTCTGGGGCAATAGATCCGCAATAGCCCTCGGGGCGACGTCAGACCTGTTCAGGATACAAGACGATAGAGTGCTTCCCCTCGATAAGCAGTTTTTAGACCTCTGTACTCATCGCGCCCTAGATCCGCATCCTTGGAGGCTCGTGACCGGCACTGACGGGCATCATAGCATGATATGGGCTTCAGATATTGTCACCCATGTCGGCCAATTCACTGGCATTGTTCTTCTTCCTGGACATCGTGGGTGTCCAAACGCGCTGGCCAGTGACTTTGGCCTTACGCGAACCGAAGCCAAGGTTTCAGGGCTTTTTCTAAATGGCCATTCCACTAAACAGGTTGCAGACTCTATGGGCGTCGCAGTTGACACGGTGAAAACGCACATCAAGCATGTTTATGAAAAAATGTCCGTCCGTAACCGAGAGCAGTTTTTCGCTAAGTCCTTATTATTCTATCTTTATTAGATCAGAATTCGGATCTCGTAATCTCATGAAAATCATCCATCTTCGCTGAAGCGATGAACGCTGAATTTCATGTTTCAAGAGGCCAGAGGTAGATCAATCAGCCTCTTGCGCAGAGACGATAGTCCGGAATTCAGATCGCGCGACCCACAGGGCGATAAGCCCAATGGGAAGGACCGCTGCGGTCAGCATAGCAATAGCAACGCCAATCTTATTCGAATCCTGCAGCCAATAGTCGCTAATCAGCGCGACACCGGTCGGACCGACGGTGAAGGCGATAATGTTGCCGATTAAAAAATACAAAGCCATCAAGCGCGCGCGCAATTGGTTCGGCGCTATGGCCTGAATGCTTGCCGCAGGCAATCCTTGCGCTAGCCCGAACCCAAAGGACAATGCCGCGATACAGGCCATCGCCGACCAACCGTTCGGCATAAAGGGCGCCAAGACGGCAAAGGGCGCACCAAGAATACAGCCGAAAATCGACACCTTGAGCGCTGCATCCTTTTGTTTCAGCCCGGCCAGTTTATCCGCCGCCCAACCACCCAACAAAATTCCAGAGGTGTTAAAGACTAACAAAACAACACCATAAACCGTTCCAACACGCGCAATGTCCCAGCCGTGGGCCCTGACCATAAAGGCCGGCGTCCAGGTGAGGTAGGCGGCGATCGGCACGCCAACGATCGAATATCCTAAGGCTAGGAGGAAAAAGACCCGACCTCTGGTCCTAAAAAATTGTCGGAAACTTTCCGAACCGTCCGTTGCGACAGGTGCCATTTCCTGTCGATGGGGTTCGCGCAGCGCGAAAACCGCTAGGGCCAGAAACGGACCTGGCACACTCACAATCAAGAAAGCCAGTTGCCAAGTCCGCAACTCACCGAAGAACGGCAAGACCACAGGGGGCGCTGTCGACGCCCATCCGATCACCGCACCGCCAATCAACAATGCAAGTCCAACCCCGGCGACAGCACCCATGGCGTAAACACTGAGCGCTCGTGACCGCTTGGAGGCTGGAAAACTATCTGCGATCATCGAAAAGGCCGCCGGCGAAAGCCCAGCTTCTCCGACCCCGACCCCAATACGAGCAAGGAACAACATGCCAAAGCTCTTAGCCATGCCGCAGGCGGCCGTCATCGCGCTCCAGAATAGAACACTAAATAGGATAAGCTTTCGTCGAGATTTCCGGTCCGCGAGCCAGCCCAAGGGAAGGCCCATCAGCGTGTAGAATAGGGTAAAGGCCAGCCCGCTTAGAAGGCTGAACTGGGTATCGCTGATATCGAGGTCACGGCGAATAGGCTCGACAAGAAGTGTTAAAATCTGACGGTCTACGAACGCGGTCGCATAGGCAATGAGCAGCACGAAAACCGTTGCCCAAGCCCGAGCAGTCGATGGCCATGAGGCGGTCACCCCATTCTCATGATCACCCGGTAGCTCGCGGACCCTATCCATACATCGTCCTGCCCTGTTTTAATTTTCTTTATCCATTCATTTCATCATGCCTATCATTATGCAAGTGATCTGGTGGATGCAAAGGCGCGACCTCGTCAGAGCAGGCCTTCGACGCAGGGGTCAGGGGTGAATGGCCTTAAGATTCGAGACCGTCCTTGCCTCGTCCAGATCTAGGACTTTCGTCGTCCATCGCGGCAGCGATCTGAGCAATAGAGAACCTCGTCCCAGACCCGCTCCCATTTCTTGCGCCAGGTAAATGGACGCGCACAGGTCGCGCAAAGTTTGGACGGCAGTTCGCTCTTTTTGCGCATCTTTGCCAAGTCAGTCTCTTTTCCTCTTGGATGAACCGCAGCGGTCTCAGCGCCGTATACACTGAGCGCCAATGAGATACGTCAGCGGCACGGAATGGATCAGTGATGACAAGCCTGCGACTGGTACTCGGCGATCAACTTTCGAGGGACTTAAGTGCGCTTGAAGGGATCAATCCCGCGCAAGACATTATCTTTATGGCTGAGGTCGCGCAGGAAACGACCTATGTCCCGCACCACAAACAGAAGAAGTCCATTATGTAGCCTTGGATGACCCGGCCAATAGGGGGTCTTTCACCGATGAACTCGCACGCGCCTTGGACCTGTATGAGGTGGACACCATCATCGCCACGGAACCTGGCGAATGGCGCGTCGCTGAGATGATGACGGGCTGGGCCGCGCGGTTTGGACGACCGGTGGACATCCGAAATGATGACCGCTTCTTTTGCACGCGCCAGCGCTTTGCCCAATGGGCCGAGGGCCGCAAATCCTATCGGATGGAGTTCTTCTATCGCGAGATGCGACGCGAGACGGGGCTGCTGATGTGCGGCGACCAGCCCGAAGGGGGGGAATGGAATTACGATAAGGAAAACCGCAAGTCCCTGCCCGCGCAACAGACCCTGCCCTCGCGGTTGCGGTTTGCGCCAGACGAGACGACCCACGAGGTGATGGCGCTGGTGGAGCGGCTCTATCCCGACCATTTCGGCGACTTAAACCCTTTTGGATGGGCGGTGACGCGGACCGATGCCCTAGAGGCCCTCGATCATTTTATGATGGTCTGTCTGCCTGACTATGGCGACTATCAAGATGCAATGAAGACCGGCGAGCCCTTTATCTATCACTCGATCATCTCGCCCTATCTCAATTGCGGGCTTTTAACCCCACGCGAAGTCTGCGACCGGGCAGCACGGGCCTTTCAATCGGGCCATGCGCCGCTCAATGCTGTGGAAGGCTTCATTCGCCAGATCCTCGGCTGGCGCGAATATGTCCGTGGGATCTATTGGCACCATATGCCTGCCTATGGGGCTTCCAATGCCTTAGAGGCACACCGGCCCCTGCCCGACTTCTTCTGGACCGGCGACACGAAGATGAACTGCATGGCTCAGGTGATCAGCGACACCCGACAACATGCCTATGCCCATCATATCCAAAGGCTGATGGTCACTGGAAATTTCGCGCTGCTGGCGGGCCTTGAGCCACGGGCCGTCGAGGAATGGTACTTGGCCGTCTATATCGACGCGTTTGAATGGGTCGAGTTGCCCAACACCCACGGCATGGTTCTGTTCGCCGATGGCGGAATGCTGGCCTCTAAGCCCTATGCCGCGTCGGGGGCCTATATCAACCGCATGTCCGATTACTGCAGCGGCTGTGCCTATGATGTGAAGGAAAAGAGCGGCTCCTCCGCCTGCCCCTTTAACCTGCTCTATTGGCATTTTTTGATTGAGAACCAGCAACGGCTATCGACCAATCCGCGAATGGCCATGCCCTATCGAACCCTTGGCAAGATGAGCGATGATCGCAGAGCCCAGATCACCCGCGAGGCCAATGGGTTCTTAGAGACCGGGATCGGCCTAAAAAGCCCAAGGCAGATGGCGCTGGACCTCTAAGGTCTTCACCACGCGATGGTGGCCCCTAGGTGATCGAAAAACCCGCCGGTTTGGGCTGGGCTAAGGTGATCAATCACCTCAAGCAACCGCGCCGCCGAGGCCTGCGCACTCTGGATCTCCAATCCGTCCTTGCTGAAGGGCGCGGAAAGAGCCGTGGCGACTGTCCCAGGGTGAAGGGCAACGCAGATGGCGTCGGCTGAGCGCCGCTTCAATTCAACCGCAGCCGTCCTGACAAGCTGATTGAGGGCGGCCTTCGAGGCCCGGTAGCTGTACCAGCCCCCCAGTCGATTATCCTCAATACTGGCAACCCGCGCCGACAGGGTGGCAAAGACGGACTTCCCGGATCGTGGCAATAGCGGCAGCACATGTTTCATGATCAGCGCCGGGCCGATGGCATTGATCGCAAAGGCGTGGGCGAGTTTGGCAGCATCCATCTGTCGCCAGCTCTTTTCCGGCCCTTGACCTTCGTCGTGCAAAAATCCGGTCGCATCGATCACCAGCCGGATCTCACCCTTACTGGCGGCAAAGGCCGTGGCGCGCTCAAGGCTGGCCTCGTCTAGCAGATCAATGGATGGGGACGATCCTCGGCTAAGGGGCACCACATGGTCGAACCGGTCCGAGGCTAGAAGCGCCTTATAGAGCGCACCCCCAATCCCGCCGCTGGCCCCAAAGACGACCGCTACGCCTCGGGTTTGAAAAGTACCTAAACGAATTGCGGGTTGAGTTTCGTCCATGGTCTCTGGCCGTCGTCCTGCCGCGCCATGCGCTGTTGCACGCTGTTCATAGCCCCTAAGGGCGGAGTCTGTCGAACGATAGGCGTGATCAACCCGCCTTGTGTTTGAACCGGCACCACGCGATGGTTCGCATAACGGTTTTAGGAGCTAAACGTGCCAGACCTCGAAGGCAAAACCGCTAATGCGGCGCAGATTGAATACTGGAACAAGACGGCCGGGCAAACCTGGGTGCAATATCAGGACCAGCTTGATCGTCAGATCGAGCCCTTGGGTCTTGAGGGTATAAAGGTTCTAAATCCTTCGATTGGCGAGCGGATTTTGGATGTCGGCTGTGGTTGTGGACAGACGACCTTGACACTGGCCGAACAGGTCGGACCGACAGGTGCCGTGACCGGGGTGGACATTTCTGCGCCGATGCTTGAGGTCGCACGGGCGAGACCTGCGTCACAAGGCACGGCCCACCCAACCTTTCTCGAATGTGACGCGCAAATTGCTGAGCTTGGTGAAGCTGTCTATGACGCCATTTTTTCGCGCTTCGGGGTCATGTTTTTCAGCGACCCTGTCGCGGCCTTTAAGAATATGCGCCGCGCCCTCAAGCCTCACGGCCGACTGACCTTTGTCTGCTGGCGGCCCTTCCAAGACAATTTATGGATGAGATTGCCGATGGAGGCCGCGCGGCCGTTTCTTGCGCCGCCAACGCCGAGCGATCCAGCGGCACCCGGTCCATTCGCCTTCGCCGATGCCGATCGGGTTCAATCCATCCTAGGGCTCGCAGGCTTTAGCGAGATCAGCCTTCAGCCCTTTGACTTGGCGATCGGCGGATCACCGCTAGATCAGACCGTCGCACTGACCTTCCGGGTTGGCCCTCTCGCCTCGGCCTTGAGGGAACAGCCCGAACTGAAGCCGGTTGTCGAAGACGCCGTAAGG
>JBEGOG010000055.1:0-9540 GCA_041182125.1 Pseudomonadota bacterium | reverse complement strand
CAGCCTGGGCCACCACTTGCGCCTCGCGCTCGTGCTGCTTTGCGTTCAGCACCTGATGAGGAATGTTTTCTTTGGTGAGGATGCCCGAAATCAGTTCCGAGGTTTCGATGGAAGTCGTTCCGACCAGAACAGGTTGCTGTCGCGACGCACAGTCGCGGATATCCTCGACGATCGCCTTGAACTTGTCGTCCTGGGTCAGGTGCACGAGATCCGCCATGTCCTTGCGGATCATCGGACGGTGGGTCGGGATCACGTTGACCTCGAGACCGTAGATCTGCAGGAACTCGGGCGCTTCAGTATCAGCCGTACCGGTCATGCCGGAGAGCTTCTTGTACAGACGGAAATAGTTCTGGAAGGTGATCGAGGCGATGGTCTGGTTTTCCTCGCGAACGCGCACACCTTCCTTCGCTTCGACGGCCTGGTGCAGACCTTCGGACAGGCGACGACCGCTCATCATGCGGCCAGTGAACTCATCGATCAGGATGACCTCGCCGCCCTTGACGATATAGTCCTTGTCGCGCTGATAGAGCTTGTGCGCGCGCAGGGCCTGATTGATGTGGTGCACCGCCGAGACATTGGCAGGGTCATAGAGACCGGCTGAGTCGGGCTCGAGGTGACCGGCCTCCATCAGCATCTCTTCGACCTTTTCAGAGCCATATTCGGTCAAGAGGACTTGGCGCTGCTTTTCGTCATGATCATAGGTCGCCTCATCGACGATCATCTCTTTCACGACGCCATCGATGATTCGGTAGAAGTCGGACCGATCTTCAGTGGGGCCGGAAATGATCAGCGGCGTGCGGGCCTCATCGATCAGGATGGAGTCGACCTCATCGACGATGGTGAAGTGGTGGCCGCGCTGGACCATCTCTTCGGTCGAATAGACCAGATTGTCGCGCAGATAGTCGAAGCCGAATTCGTTGTTGGTACCGTAGGTGATGTCGCTGCGATAGGCGCGCTGACGATCGCCTTGGCTTAGGCCATTGACGATCACCCCGACCGACATGCCCAAGAACCGGTAAACCTGACCCATCCACTCGCTATCGCGCTTGGCCAGATAGTCATTGACGGTGATGACGTGAACGCCCTTACCGCTCAAGGCATTGAGATAGGTTGGCGCAACGGCGACCAGCGTCTTGCCTTCACCAGTCCGCATCTCCGAGATGCCGCCCTCGTGCAAAACCATGCCGCCGACGAGCTGCACATCATATTGGCGCTGGCCGAGGGTTCGCTTGGAGGCTTCCCGCACCACGGCAAAAGCTTCATTGAGCAGATTGTCTAGTGTTTCGCCCTTTTCGAGCCGCGCCCTGAACTCTGCGGTCTTGCCACGCAGCTCCTCATCCGAGAGGGCCGAGAACTTTGGCTCCAAGGCATTGATGGCCAAGGCCCGATTGGAGAAGGCCTTAACCTTACGGTCGTTGGGAGAGCCGAAGAGCTTTTTAGCGAAGCCGAGCATGAACTGGTCCGATGGTCGCGAGGAAAACGCGCGGCGGGGGCCGCAGCGCGTCTGTACTATAACGCAAAAGCGCGAGTGAGGCCTGATCGCTTATCATGAGTCCCGCCACAATCTGTGGATGGACCGCCGGGAACGAAAAACCGCTCGACTTGCACATACCCGTGTCAACGAGACGCCCTTTTTCTTTTTCAGTACGGGAGTTTGGCTTCATGCGCTCCAGCCCCGCTACAGTAGCGCGCACGATCCTTTCGGCGGTGTGCGTTTTGACAATCCTGACCGCCTGCGGCCCGGGAAAATCGTCTGATTCTCCGCCCGAGCCTGGAGACGTTGCGGCCGCCAAGGTTGGCGATCAGACGATCTGGTCCTCAGATGTCAAACGCGAAGCCGTGGCCCAAGGCCTGATCGGCGAGGGCGAGCCCTTGGATGTGTCCTCGGACCTATTCCGCCGCATGCTCGATCAGGTGGTTGATCAGAAGCTGTTGGCGGCTGAGGCTCTCAAACGCAAACTCGATAAAGATCCCAGTGCCCAGCGCCGGTTAGAGGCCGCGCGCGAGCGTATTCTCGGCGACATGCTCGTGGAAAAGGTGGTCGAGACAGCGGTCAACGAAAACGCCATCCGCGCCCTCTATCAAGACCAACTCAAACAGGCCAAGCAGTCGGAAGAGTTCCGTGCCCGCCAGATTCTGCTCAACAGCCAAGCCGATGCCGAGGCGGTCAAGAAGCTGATTGCCGCCGGGGGCTCGTTTGAAGCCCTCGCCATGGAGCGCTCGACCGATGCGGCGACAAGGTTCAATGGCGGTGATCTGGGCTATTTTACATCCGATGTGATGCCCGAAGCCTATGCTCTGGCCCTCAAGACCGCCAAGAAGGGCGATTTGGTTGGCCCCTTTAAGACCGAAGCGGGTTTTGCCGTGCTTAAGGTCGAGGATCGCCGCCCTGAGCAGCCCATCTCGCTTGAAACAGCCCGTCCGCAAATTGTGCGCTTCTTGACCTATGACGAGGTGCGCGAACTGTTGGAACGGTTACGCAATCGCGCCAGCATTAAGACCCTGATTGGCCAACCCATAGAGGTTCCGGGTGCACCGACGGAACCGGCATCCGCCCCCAAGACACCGCCTGCTGCTGCGCCAAGCGCGACGGCCCCTTCCTCGACCAAGCCAGAGACCGCCAAGTGACTGCCAAAACCCCAAAATCCGGCCAATCCCTAGAGCGGGCCCTCGATCCTATCGCTACCGCCTTGAAAAAGGCCGCCAAGCGCCTGTCGACAACCTCTGAACCTGTGGCTGCCACCCCGGCTCCGGGAAAGCCGGGCCTGCTGGTCTCGCCTCTAGCCGTGCCCTTTCCCCAGATCGCGCCGGTTGCTGGGGTCGAGATCGCGATTGGCCGGGCGGGCTATTACAAGCACGAACGCGATGATGTGCTGGTCATGCGCTTTGTCGAGGGAACGAGCTGCGCCGGGGTCTTTACCCGCCACGCCATCGGCTCTGCGCCGGTGGACTGGTGCAAGAAGCAGCTTGAGGCCAGCGACGGCGAGGACGTGCGGGCTCTGGTGGTCAATGCAGGCTGCGCCAATGCCTTTACCGGCAAGCCCGGAGCCGATGCGGCGCGGCGCGTTGCCTCTGCTGTGGCCAAGCGCTTGGATATCCGCCAGCGCGACGTGATGCTCGCCTCGACCGGCGTGATTGGCGTGGTGCTCGACGATGCCAAGCTGACTGTTCGGTTGCCAGAACTGGAAGCCGATCTTGATGGCGGTCAGCGGACCTGGGCCGACGCGGCACGGGCGATCATGACCACCGATACCTTCCCCAAAGGCGCAAGTGCCGTGGCCGAGATTGACGGCGTGCCAGTCCATATTGCTGGGATCACCAAGGGTTCGGGCATGATTGCCCCGGACATGGCGACCATGCTGGCCTTCATTGCGACGGACGCGACCATCGCCCCGGCAGCCCTTCAGACCTTGGTCAGCCTCTATACACGCACGACCTTCAACGGCGTCACGGTCGATGGGGACACCTCTACCAACGACACTTGCCTGCTGTTCGCCACGGGAGCGGCGGGAGCGCCTAAGATCTCGCGGGCGGGGGATCGCCGCTTGGCCGATTTCCGCGACAAGCTCGAACAGGTCATGCTCGATCTGGCGCTGCAGTTAGTGCGGGACGGGGAGGGGGCGAGCAAGTTCGTCAAGATCACCGTGTCCGGTGCCCGCTCGCCCGCCTCAGCGCGTAAGATCGCCAAGACAGTGGCGGAATCGCCTCTGGTCAAGACCGCCTTTGCCGGTGAAGACGCTAACTGGGGCCGCATTGTTATGGCGGTCGGCCGCGCCGATGAGCCGGTTAGCCGCGAACGCCTCGCCATCCGCTTTGGTCCGCTGGTGGCCGCTGTCGATGGGGCCGTCTCGCCCACCTATGACGAAGAGGCCATGAGCGCCTACATGAAAAATGCCGAGCTAGAGGTCAGCGTCGATGTCGGAGTGGGTCGCTCGACCGCCACGGTTTGGACCTGCGATCTGACCAAGCGCTATATCGAGATCAATGGCGACTATCGCAGTTAAGCTTGGGATAGGCCGTCCATGACCAACATCGTTCTTGTCGTTGCCTGCGCGCTGGTCGATGTCGATGGCCGGGTGCTGATCTGTAAACGTCCGCAAGGCAAGTCCTTGGCCGGTCTTTGGGAATTCCCCGGCGGCAAGGTCGAGGCCGGTGAAACGCCGGAAGCGGCGCTGATCCGCGAGATGGACGAAGAGCTGGGGATCACCATCACCCAAAGCTGCCTTGCGCCCTTCGTCTTTGCCTCGCACACCTACGAGACCTTCCACCTGATGATGCCGCTCTATCTGTGCCGCCGGTGGAGCGGGGTGGTCGTCGCCAAGGAGCATGAGGCGCTGGCCTGGGTAAAGCCAAATGCCCTGTCAGACTATGACATGCCGCCCGCCGACGCGCCCCTGATCGCCTATTTGCGCGACTTCCTCTAGGTTTGGCTAAACGGGCTGGCGCATCCGGATCTTCTTGACCACTCCGGAATAGCTGAGCATCGGCTTGCCGCCGGTCGAGACGATGCCGCGGATAAAGACCAGAGACTTGCCCGCCTTAACCACTTCGCCGCGCGCTTCGATCAGATCGCCTTCAAAGGCAGGACCGATAAATTCGCCATTCAGCGACACGGTGACGGAGTTGGAGTCCTTCAAGGCCTCGCGCCCGATGCAGAACAGCGAGAAGTCTGCAAAGGTCAGCATACAGCCGCCATGCATCGCGCCGCCGCCGTTCATGTGCTTTGCCGCCGCCCGGAAGGCACAGCGCACGCTTCCATCATCCTCAACGCGGAACACAAACTGGCCGGTGAGGTCCTCGAAGGGATCAAAGCCGTTCCAAGCCTGCCAACCGGCAAACTCGCCCTCGGTGACCGTGGTTGGCTTGTAGATATTCTCTTCGGTTCCGCCATCCATGGGTTTGCTCCTCGTCTGATCCCGATTTAGGTTGCAGCCGATCACATATCTTCGGCGTCATTCCAAGAGATGATTGTGCAAGACCTGTTGGACGGGCGCAATTTAGGCTCTAGATGAAGTCTAAAGATACCGACCCTATGCGAGGAAACCCCATGGCCCTAGATCTCGAAACCCGCACCCAGCTTATCGAAACTGTCCGCCGCTTCGTCACTGAGCGTCTGCGCCCGATCGAGGCTCAGGTGGCTGAGAATGATGCGGTGCCTGACGAGGTCGTCGCTGAGATGCGCGAACTGGGTCTGTTCGGCCTGACCATCCCGACGGAATATGGCGGGCTTGGTCTGAACATGGAGGAAGAGGTTCTGGTCGGGATTGAGCTGGGCGGCGCAAGCCCAGCCTTCCGCTCGGCCTTCGGGACCAATGTGGGTATAGGCAGCCAAGGTCTGGTCATGTTCGGGACCGACGCTCAGAAAGAAAAATATCTGGCCGGCATCGCATCAGGCGAGATCATCACCTCCTTCGCCCTGACCGAGCCAGAGGCCGGATCGGACAGCGCTGCGGTCCAGACCCGCGCCATCCGCGACGGTGACGTCTATGTGCTCAATGGGGCCAAGCGTTACATCACCAATGCCAATAAGGCGGGCCTGTTTACGGTCATGGCCCGCAGCAATCCCGACATTAAGGGCGGCGGCGGCGTTTCGGCCCTGCTGGTCCCGCGCGACCTGCCCGGCAGCACCATCGGCAAGCCCGAGAAGAAGATGGGCCAGCAAGGGGCTCACATCTGCGACGTGACCTTCGACAATGTCCGCGTGCCTGTCGAAAACCGCCTCGGGGCCGAGGGCGAAGGCTTTAAGGTCGCCATGCAGGTTCTAGACCGTGGCCGCCTGCACATTGCCTCGGTCTGCGTCGGTGTGGCGGAGCGTCTCTTGCGTGACTGCGTGGCCTATGCGGCCGAGCGCAAGCAGTTCGGCCAGCCCATCGCTAACTTCCAGCTGGTCCAAGGCATGATCGCGGACTGCAAGACCGAAGCCCTCGCGGCCAAGGCTCTGGTGATGGACGCGGCCCGTCAACGCGACGCCGGCGTCAATGTCACGCTCGAAGCCGCTGCGGCCAAGTACTATGCCTCTGAGATGGTTGGCCGGGTTGCTGACCGGGCCGTGCAGATCTTTGGCGGCGCAGGCTATGTCGCCGACTACGGCATCGAGCGCCTCTATCGCGACGTCCGCATCTTCCGCATCTATGAGGGCACCAGCCAGATCCAGCAGGTGATCATTGCGCGCGAAACCATGAAGCGCGGCGGCTAGTCTCCCTTCCCCGGCTGCGCCGGGACTTCCCCCAGAGGGGGAAGATCTAAGATGGGTGTCACCCAAAGGGGGGGCTTGCTCGCGCTCCCCCTTTTATAGGTCAGTCGGCTCAGCGCTGCTTGGAGGTCAAGGCCTTGGCCCTGATCTTTCGGCGGGCTTCGTGGCGCTCGAGGACTTCGGCGAGATATTTTCCCGTCCAGCTGTCCTTGGACTGAGCGACATCCTCAGGCGTGCCTGTGGCCACAATCAAGCCGCCGCCATCACCGCCTTCGGGACCGAAATCGACCAGCCAGTCGGCGGTCTTGATGACGTCGAGATTGTGCTCGATGACCACCACCGTGTTGCCCTGATCGACCAGTTCATGCAGCACCTCGAGCAGCTTTTTGGTGTCTTCGAAGTGCAGGCCCGTGGTTGGCTCGTCGAGGATGTAGAGCGTCTTGCCGGTCGCGCGGCGTGACAGTTCCTTGGACAGCTTGACCCGCTGGGCCTCACCGCCGGACAGGGTGGTGGCCGATTGGCCGACCTTGACATAGGACAGGCCCACCCGCTTGAGCGTCTCCATCTTGTCGCGCACCGAGGGCACGGCCTTGAAGAAGGCGGCGGATTCTTCCACCGTCATGTCGAGAATATCGGCGATGGACTGGCCCTTGAACAGGATCTCCAAGGTTTCGCGGTTATAGCGGCGGCCCTTGCAGATGTCGCAGGTGACATAGACGTCGGGCAGGAAGTGCATCTCGATCTTGATCAGGCCATCGCCCTGGCACGCCTCGCAGCGCCCGCCCTTGACGTTGAAGCTGAAACGGCCGGGGCCATAGCCGCGGACCTTGGATTCTGGAAGCTGGGCGAACCAGTCGCGGATCGGTTGGAAGGCACCGGTGTAGGTCGCCGGGTTCGAGCGCGGCGTGCGGCCAATCGGGGACTGGTCAATATCAATGATCTTATCGAAATGCTCCAAGCCCTCGATCCGATCATGAGGGGCAGGGCCTTCGCTGGCATTGTTGATGCGGCGCGCGGCGGCCTTGTAGAGCGTCTCGATGGTGAAGGTCGACTTGCCGCTTCCGGAGACGCCCGTGATGCAGGTGAAGACGCCGACGGGAATCTCGCCGGTGATGTTGCGCAGATTATTGCCCCGCGCGCCGGTGACCTTGAGCATCTTTTTGCGATTGATCGGACGGCGACCATCAGGGACGGCAATTTCACGCGCGCCGGTCAGGTATTGGCCGGTCAGGCTGTTGGCATTTGCCATAATGTCGTCTGGCGTGCCCTCGGCGACGATATGACCACCATGGATGCCAGCGGCTGGACCCATATCGATGACATGGTCGGCGGTGAGGATAGCCTCCTCATCATGTTCGACCACCAGCACCGAATTGCCAAGATCGCGCAGACCGCGCAGGCTTTGTAGCAAACGGGTATTATCGCGCTGGTGTAGGCCGATAGACGGCTCGTCGAGCACATAGAGCACGCCCGTCAGGCCCGATCCGATCTGGCTGGCCAAACGGATGCGCTGGCTCTCACCGCCGGACAGGGTGCCCGAGGCGCGCGACAGGTTCAGATAGTCCAGGCCGACATCGACCAGGAACCGCAGGCGGTCATTGATCTCTTTCAAGATGCGCCGGGCGATCTCCATCTGCTTGTGGGTCAGTTGCCCCTCAAGGGATTCGAACCATTCGCGCGCCTTGCGGATGGGCAGTTCGGACACTTCACCGACATGCTTGCCGACGATCTTGACCGCCTTGGCCTCGGGCTTGAGGCGATAGCCGTCGCAGGCCTCGCAAGGGGTGTCAGACTGATAGCGAGAGAGCTCTTCACGCACCCAGGCGCTATCGGTTTCGCGCCAGCGCCGCTCCATATTGGTCACCACCCCCTCGAAGGGCTTGGTCACATCGTAGCGGCGCGCGCCATCATCATAGGCGAACTTGATCTTGGTCGAGCCTGTTCCGGCCAGAATGATCTTCTTGGCCTCGGGCGGAAGCTCGCGCCAAGGCTTGTCCATCGAGAAGCCATAGTGCAGGGCCAGCGCCTGCAGGGTCTGGGTATAGAAGGGCGAGGGGCTCTTGGCCCAAGGCGCGATGGCCCCGTGATGCAGGTCCTTGTCTGGATCGGGAATGACCAGTTCGGCATCGAAGGTCAGCTTGACCCCAAGGCCGTCGCAGGCCGGGCAGGCCCCGAACGGGTTATTGAACGAAAAGAGCCGGGGTTCGATCTCGCTGATGGTGAAGCCACTGACCGGGCAGGCAAATTTCTGCGAGAACAGCAGCCGCTGCGGCTCTTTTTCGCCGGGGATAATATCGGCCCATTCAGCCACCGCGATGCCGTCTGCGAGACGTAGAGCGGTCTCCAGAGAGTCCGCGAGACGCTGTTCTTGCCCCCCCTTGACCACAATCCGGTCCACCACGACGTCGATATCGTGCTTGAACTTCTTGTCTAGAACCGGGGCCTCTTCGATGGGATAGAATTCCCCGTCGATCTTCAGCCGCTGAAAGCCTTGGCGCTGGAGATCGGCAATTTCCTTGCGATACTCGCCCTTGCGACCCCGCACAATCGGCGCGAGCAGCAAAAGGCGCGTGCCTTCCGGCAGGCCGACGATCTTGTCGACCATCATGCTGACGGTCTGGCTCTCGATGGGCAGGCCCGTAACCGGCGAATAGGGCGTTCCGACCCGCGCCCAAAGCAGGCGCATATAGTCGTGAATCTCCGTCACCGTGCCAACGGTCGAGCGGGGGTTCTTGGAGGTTGTCTTCTGCTCGATTGAAATGGCGGGGGACAGGCCCTCGATCAGGTCCACATCCGGCTTACCCATCAGTTCCAGAAACTGCCGCGCATAGGCTGACAGGCTCTCGACATAGCGGCGCTGACCCTCAGCATAGATGGTGTCAAAGGCTAGCGAGCTCTTCCCTGAACCCGACAGCCCGGTAAGCACCACAAGCTGGCCCCGAGGGATATCGACATTGACGTCTTTGAGATTGTGCTCGCGGGCACCGCGCACGCGGATGAAATGACTTGGATCAGACATGAAAGGCTCTCGACAACCGCCCGAACATCGGCGGCTAAGCTGTTCTATCTAGTACGCGGAGTCGCTTGAACAGCAAGAACATTGTGGGAACATGGGTGGCGGGAGTGTTTAATGCCGCTTCCTCGTGCTTCAAAAGCTTTATCACGAGAAAACCCGCGTTATTGCGAGGCGCAGCGCGGCGAAGCAACCTAGGGGAACATCCGCTAGGGTTAGTGTCAGCCCTCTGGGTTGCTTCGCTGTGCTCGCAATGACGCAATAAAAAACTAAGGCCCCCTTCGTCGCTTCGCGCCACTTCCCCCAGAGGGGGAAGATCTAAGGGCTCTAAATC
>JBEGOG010000054.1:0-8002 GCA_041182125.1 Pseudomonadota bacterium | reverse complement strand
CTGGTCAGCAGGTTCATGGGTCTGGCGCGCGATCTGGTCGTCACTGCCCGCATTGGTGCTAGCGCCACAATCGCTGGGGATGCCTATGCTACAGCGCTGGCCTTCCCCAACCTCTTTCGCCGGATCTTTGCGGAGGGGGCCTTTGCCGCCGCCTTTGTGCCGGCCTATTCTAAATCTCTGACCGAGGATGGCGAAGAGATCGCTGATAAGCTCGCGGCGGATGCCATGGCCACCTTGGCGGCGGCGACCATTATCCTGACCATTGCCGCCCAGTTGGCCATGCCTTGGCTGATGATCATCATGAATCCCGGCTATGTCTCTGATCCCGAAAAGTTCAAACTTTCCGTGATCTTGACTCAGCTGGCCATGCCCTATCTGCCCTGTATGGCCATCACCGCGCACCTGTCGGGCGTGCTGAACGCGAGGGGCCGGTTTGGCCTCTCGGCGGTGGCACCGACCCTACTCAATCTGATGATGCTGATCTTTGTCCTACCCCAGCATGAGGCCCACGCCGCCGCGCGCTGGGCCATCTATGGCGTGGTTGTGTCCGGCGTTGCTCAAGCCTTGCTGCTGACCTGGGGCGTTACCAAGTCAGGGGCCAAGGTCCATTGGCGCCTGCCGCGTCTGACGCCGGAGATCAAGACTCTCCTCGCCTTGGCCGTGCCCGGTGCCATTGCGGCCAGCGCCACCCAAATCAATATTTTCATCTCGGGAAATCTGGTTTCGAGCGTGAATGGTGCACGCAACTGGCTCAATGTTGCCGATCGGCTCTATCAGTTGCCGCTGGGACTGGTCGGGGTGGCCATCGGGGTGGCCCTTTTGCCGCGCCTGTCGCGCGCGGTCCATTCGGGCGATAGTAAGGACGCGCAAGGGGCGATGGATGAGGCCGTAGCCTTGGCGCTGGCCTTCTGTTTGCCCGCTACCGCAGCCCTGATCGCCATGCCCTATTTCTTGATTGATGGGCTGTTCACCCGGGGTCTCTTCTCGACCTATGACTCGGTCGAAACCGCTAAGGCTCTATTGCAATATGGTTGGGGGGTGCCCGCCTTTGTGCTGACGCGTATCCTGTCACCGGCCTTCTTTGCGCGGCAAGATACGAAGGGTCCGATGACCTTTGCGCTGGCCTCGGTGACGGTGAATGTCGTGCTCGGCATAGCCCTGTTCCGACTTGTCGGGGTGCAAGGTATTGCGGCGGCGACCAGCGCGGCGGCGTGGCTGAATGTGGCCCTGATGATGGGCGCACTTGCGCGGCGCGGTACCTATCAGCCCAGCGCTGCGGCCTGGAGCCGGATCATCCGCATCGTTCTGGCCAGCCTTGCCGTTGGCCTCGTCATGGCCGCCGCCTCCCATTGGCGCCCCCTCGTCGAGGCCCCGTTCGAATTCATCCAGCTCACGGTTGGTGGGACCAAGGCGCTTGGGGCCAAAGAGATCGCGGTCTTGGCCGTGGTGGCCGTGGCTGGGCTGCTCTATCCGCTGTTCCTGTTTGCTTTTGGAGGATTGACCTTGGCTGAGGTAAAAGCCGCCTTGCGTCGCCCAGCCAAGGCGGAGCAAGACCCTTCGGCCTCGACCGTCCCGCCCCTTGATCTTGGTTAGAACCTGCTCGTCATGACCGAAACGCCCGCCCCTGCCACAGCTCCTGCCGTCTATAGCGGCCCTGACCGCGTTCTGTCGGGCGTCCAGCCCTCCGGCGCGCTGCACCTTGGCAACTATCTGGGGGCCCTGACTAAGTTTGTCCGCCTGCAGGACGAGGTTGAGTGCTTCTTCTGCGTGGTCGATCTGCATGCCATTACCGTCTGGCAGGACCCAGCCCTCTTGACCGCCCAGACCCGCGAGATTGCTGCGGCCTATCTGGCGGCGGGTGTTGATCCCAAAAAGGCGGCGATCTTTCCGCAGTCCGCCGTGCGCGCCCATGCCGAATTGGCTTGGATCTTCAACTGCGTGGCCCGCCTAGGCTGGCTGGACCGGATGACCCAGTTCAAGGAAAAGTCGGGCAAGAACAAGGAGCGCTCCAGCGTCGGGCTCTATACCTATCCCGTGCTGCAGGCCGCCGATATTCTGGTCTATAAGGCTACCCGCGTGCCGGTCGGTGAAGACCAGAAACAGCATCTCGAACTGACCCGCGACATCGCCGCCAAGTTCAACAACGATTTCGCCGCGCCGGGGTTCTTCCCCCTGACCGAGCCCTTGATCGATGGGCCCGGTGCCCGGGTCATGAGCCTGCGCGACGGTTCGGCCAAGATGAGCAAGTCCGATCCCTCGGACAATAGCCGTATCAATCTGATGGATGATGCCGACACCATCGCCCAAAAGATCCGCAAGGCCCGAACCGATCCTGAGCCCTTGCCGGAGGACCTCGAGACCCTCAAGGGCCGGGCCGAAGCCGACAATCTGGTCGGGATCTATGCCGCTCTGGCCGGTATCAGCAAGGCTGATGTCTTGGCGCAATATGGCGGCCAAGGCTTTGGCAGTTTCAAACCGGCGCTGGCCGATTTGGCGGTCGCCGTGATGGGTCCGATTGGCGAGCGGATGCGCCGCCTGATGGATGATCCGGCTGAGATTGATCGCATCTTGGCCGATGGTGCCGAGCGCGCCCGCGTGGTGGCGGATCCTATAGTCGAAGAGACCAAGCGCCTGGTCGGTTTCTGGCCCGGCCGCTGAGCCTGCCTAACCCTTCTGTTTTTGCCGTTGGAGACATTCTGATGCTCAAGGCCCTTATTGCTGCCGCCGCCCTCTTGGCTGCGCCGAGCCTGGTTCAGGCCCACGAGGTCAAGGCCGGTAATCTGGAACTGCTACATCCCCATATCCGCGCCTCGATGGGACAGTCGCCGACCACGGCGGGCTATCTGACCATTCTTAATCACGGCAAGACGGCGGATCGTCTCCTATCGGTCTCCTGTGCCTGCGCGGCCAGTGTTTCGGTCCATGAGATGAAGATGACCGGCTCGGTAGCCTCAATGAAGGCTGTTGCCTCGGTCGCGATTCCCGCTGGCGGCAAGGTGACCCTTGCGCCGGGCGGTATGCATCTGATGGTCATGGGCCTGAAGGCTCCGATCAAGGCCGGAGATAGGGTCCAGATGGTCTTGACCTTTGAAAAGGCCGGGGCCGTCAAGACACCCTTTGAGGCGGCAGACAGGCCTGCTTCTAAGCCCATGTCCGATAAGATGCCCGGCATGGATCATTCGAACCATTAGAGCGCCGCGGTTCTGAGTGATCGGTCCTTGCACTCTGAGCCGGACAGCGCCACTTTCAGGTCATGAGCACTAGAAAGTTCCTGGTTATTGCCGATGACAGCCCTGAATTTGGGGCAGCGCTGCACTATGCCTGTCGCCGCGCCAAGACGACGGGCGGGACAGTGGCGCTGCTGCGGGTTCTTGAGCCTGCGGAGTTTGAACACTGGTCTGGCGTACGTGATGAGATGCAGCGCCAACTGCGCCAAGAGGCCGAAGCGGTGCTTCAACGGGCGGCGGAACAGGTCATGCAGGACCTTGGCCGTTCGCCGGAATTTCTGATCATGGAACATGGCGACACCAAGTCCGCCATCCGAGCGGCTGTGGCGGCTGATCCCGACATCAAGATCTTGGTGCTGGCGGCGGCGGCGGGTGGACGCGGGCCTGGGCCTCTGGTCGCATCCATCGCCAAGGACGGGGTGGCTTGGGGCGCGCGCAAGATACCGGTGACGGTGGTTCCCGGCGACCTGACCCGCGAGGAAATAGCCGATCTGGCCTAACGAGGGCGGCTGAGCGGTTGTCTTTGTGGCCGTGCAGGGCCATTTAGAAGCTTCGACCCACCGATTTGAGGCCCGCATGTTTATCCAGACCGAAGCCACGCCCAATCCTGATGTTCTAAAGTTCCTGCCGGGCCGCGATGTGCTGGGTCAAGGCACGCGTGAGTTTCGCAGCGCCGCAGAAGCCATGGCCTCGCCTTTGGCCGCTGCGATCTTTGATCTGGACGGCGTCGGCCGGGTCTTTTTCGGTCCCGACTTTGTCACCGTGACCAAGTCTGACAGTCTCGACTGGCCGCAACTCAAGGCCCCGGTGCTGGCTGCGATCATGGAGCACTTTACGTCGAACGCCCCGATCCTCAGTGATGGCGGCGAAGCGGCGGGCCATGATGCGGATGTCTATGAGGGCGACGTGGCCCAGATCGTGGCCGAGATTAAGGACCTGCTCGATACGCGCATCCGTCCTGCCGTGGCGCAGGATGGCGGCGATATCCTCTTCAATCGCTTCGAGGCCGCGACCGGCGTGGTGTGGCTGCATATGCGCGGGGCCTGTGCAGGCTGCCCGTCTTCGTCTGCGACCTTAAAGTCTGGGGTCGAGAACATGCTTAAGCACTATGTTCCCGAAGTGACCCGCGTCGAACAGGCCCTTTAGGTTAAGATTTTTCGGAGAATTTGAGATGTCCCATCCGCTTGACGACAAGGCCTTGGATCAGCTGTTTCGCACGGCGCGCTCGCACAATGGCTGGACTGCGCAAACCGTTTCCGAGACCCTGATCCGGGCGGTCTATGAGTTGGCCAAATATGGTCCGACCTCGGCCAATGCTTCGCCCGCGCGGTTTGTCTTTGTGTCCTCGCCTCAGGCGAAGGCCCGCCTGCTTCCGCTCCTGTCCGAAGGCAATCGCGCCAAGTCCGCCGCGGCCCCGGTGACGGTGATCATCGGTCAAGATCTGGACTTTGCCGAGCAGATGCCGCGCCTCTTTCCGCATGATCCCAATGCCCGCTATTGGTTCAGCGCGCCGGGCGTGACCGAGGCCACCGCCATGCGCAACAGCACCCTTCAGGGGGCCTATTTGATGATCGCGGCTCGCTCGCTCGGTCTCGATTGCGGGCCAATGTCGGGCTTTGATAGCGCAGGCGTTGATGCAGAATTCTTTGCTGACACCAACATCAAGGCCAATTTCCTGTGCAATATTGGCTATGGCACAGACGAGAACCTCTTTGGCCGCTCGCCGCGTCTGGCCTTTGAGGAAGCCTGTCAGATCCTGTGATCGGACAGCCAAGGGCCGCAGCATGATCCTTCTGGCCCTCGATACGGCCCTCAATGCCTGCAGCGTGGCGCTGGTCGAGGATGGCCGCGTGCTGGCCAGCCAGACCGAACCCATGATGCGCGGCCACCAAGAGCGCTTGGCCCTGATGGTGCAAGAGGTGATGACGCAGGCGGGTCTGCCCTTTTCCGCATTGGACCGGGTCGCCGTCACGGTTGGGCCGGGTTCCTTTACCGGCCTTCGGGTCGGTATGGCCTTTGCCAAGGGGCTGGCTTTGGCACTGGACCGGCCCTGTATTGGTATTGGCTCCTTGCAGGCGTTGGCCGCGTCGGTTCCCTCAGATGGGCTGGTGGCTGCAGTCATTGATGGGCGCCGGGGTCAGCTTTATCTGCAAGCCTATATCGATGGCCATCCGGTCATGGCCCCCGATGCCCTGTCAGCCGAGGTCGCAGCCGCGCGGCTGGGTGAGCTTTGGCAAGGCGGTCCGGTGACCTTGGTCGGGCCGGGCGTGTCGGCTCTGGCCGGGATCTTTGCCCAAGCCGTGGTAATGGAGCGGACCGCTGCTGACCCCGTGGCCATCGCTCAGCAGGCCAGCATCGCCGCCATCGTGCCGCCCAAGCCGCTCTATCTGCGCGCGCCCGACGCCAAGCTGCCGGGCGGTATCATCCCGCCGGATCTGGACCTGTGACCAAGGTGCAGCAGAGGCCTGTTCGCGTGGCCGCACCGCGCGATGCCCAATCGCTCGCGGCCCTTCATGCCCGAGCCTTTGATCATCCTTGGCTGGTGACGGCCATTGCCGATCTGTTGGCAGGGGAGGGCGTCATTGGCCTGATGGCCGAAGATGCCACCGGCCCCCTCGGCTTTGTCCTAGCCCGCGTGGTCGCCGGTGAAGCGGAAATCTTGACCATTGCGGTTGATCCGTCCCATCGCCGCAGCGGTCTTGGGCAGGCCCTCTTGGCGGCGGCCAGTAATCTGGCGGCTCGTCAGGGCGGCGAGGCGCTGTTTCTAGAGGTGTCCGTCGACAATCAGGCCGCCCTTGCCCTTTATGAGAAGGCGGGGTTCATCCGTGTGGGTTTGCGGCGCGGTTATTATTCGGGCGCGGATGGCCGGACAGTTGATGCCTTGGTATTGCGACGCAACCTTAACAAGCCCGTCTGATGCCGCTATGGTGACGGCGTAAGGTTGGCCAACGGGTGGGCGTCTTGGACCGTATTGAACAGCTATGTGTCGACAAGGGTATGCGGATGACCGATCAGCGCCGGGTTGTGGCGCGTGTTCTGTCCAACGCGACGGACCATCCCGATGTTGAAGAGCTCTATCGCCGGTCAGCGGCCGTGGACCCTCACATCTCGATCGCGACCGTCTATCGCACCGTGCGCCTTTTCGAAGAGGCCGGCATCATTGCCCGCCACGAGTTTCGCGATGGCCGCGCGCGTTATGAAGAGGCTCCGCAAGATCACCATGACCACCTCATTGATATGAAGACCGGAAAGGTCATTGAGTTCATGGACGAAGAGATCGAAGCTCTGCAGGCCGCCATTGCGCGCCGCCTCGGCTATCGGCTGATTGATCACCGGCTCGAGCTCTATGGTGTGCCTTTGGACGCGGCAGAGGACAGCAACGGTTAGGGGGCTTTGGCGGGGCATCTTGCCACCAGACCTCTAGGACCCCATAACCCCATCATGACCGATCTTCCTGTGCAAAAGCGCCTCTATATCAAGACCTACGGCTGTCAGATGAATGTCTATGACAGCGAGCGCATGACCGACATCTTGCGCCCGCTCGGCTATGGCGTGACCGACAGTCCTGATGATGCCGATCTGGTGGTGCTGAACACCTGCCATATTCGCGAAAAGGCCACCGAAAAGGTCTATTCCGAACTGGGCGTTCTGCGCCGGATGAAGGAAGCCAAGGCCGGGGCTGGCGGTCAGATGACCATCGCTGTGGCCGGTTGCGTGGCTCAGGCGGAGGGCAGCGAGATCATGCGTCGCCAAACGGCGGTCGATTTTGTGCTCGGTCCCCAATCCTATCACCGTCTGCCTGAAATGATCGCGCGGGTCCACCGCGCTTCGGGCGAAGCACTGGCCGCGGATTTTGCTGCTGATGAAAAGTTCGACGCCTTGCCAAAGTCGCGTCAGCCGGGCGGCGTCACCGCCTTCCTAACCGTGCAAGAGGGCTGCGATAAGTTCTGCACCTTCTGCGTCGTGCCCTATACGCGCGGCGCAGAATATTCACGCCCCGTTGAGGCCGTGCTGGCTGAGGCCGCTGATCTGGCGTCGCAGGGTGTGCGCGAGGTCACGCTTCTGGGTCAAAACGTCAATGCCTATGGGGCCGAGCGCGATGAGGGCGGCCTTGCCGGTCTGGTCGAGCGTCTGGCCGCGATCCCCGGTCTGGACCGTATTCGCTACACCACCAGCCATCCGCGCGACATGGATGAGGCCCTGATTGCCGCCCATGGCACACAAGAGGCCCTGATGCCCTATCTGCACCTGCCCGTGCAGTCGGGTTCGGACCGCATCCTCAAGGCCATGAACCGGGATCACAAGGCTGAAGACTATGTGGCCCTGATCGCCCGCATCCGGCAGGCCCGGCCCGACATTGCCCTTTCGGGCGACTTTATCGTTGGCTTTCCCGGCGAGACCGAGGCCGATTTTGAGGCGACCTTGGATCTGGTTCGTCAGGTCGGCTATGCCTCGGCCTTCACCTTTAAATATAGCCGCCGCCCCGGAACGCCTGCCTCCAATATGGGCGCTCAGGTCGATGAGGCGGTGAAGGATGAGCGTCTGGCCCGTCTCAATGCCCTGTTAGAAGAGCAGCGCCGCACCTTCAATGCCGAGATGGTCGGCCGGGTCGTTCCGGTCTTGATCGAGCGCGAGGGACGTCACCCCGGCCAGATCTTGGGCCGCAGCCCCTATCTGCAGGCCGTCCATGCGGAGGGGCCTGCTGACCTGATCGGACAGATCGTCCATATGCGGATCGAAGCCGCCGCCCATATGAGCCTTTCCGGCGTTCTGGT
>JBEGOG010000053.1:0-8059 GCA_041182125.1 Pseudomonadota bacterium | reverse complement strand
GTCCTTTTCTCCCACCGCAGAGACCAACAGGATTCCGGACCGCCTATGACCACCCAGCCTCCGCGCTCAGGCCAACCCCCTCGCTCTGGCCAACCTTCTAGATCAGGGAAGGTCCGTCACGCACCGCCCAGTGCCGCTGTTGTTGCAGGGCTGCCCGCCCGTGAAGCGGCTTTGGATATTGTGATCTCAGCCCTAGAGCGCCGCGCCGGTTTGGATGAGGCCCTTGCCCGGCCCGGTATGGGTGCCTTGGCACCGCGTGATCGCGGCTTTGCCCGCATGTTGGCCATGACCGTGCTGCGCCAGCTTGGCGCGCTGGATAAGGCGCTAGACTCGCGGATGCACAAGCCACCGCCAGAAGCCGTTAGGAACCTCCTGCGTCTGGGCCTAGCGCAGGTCCTATGGCTCGATACCCCCGCCTTTGCCGCCGTTTCCACGACCCTGGCCTTGGCTGAGGCGCGCAATGATACCAGACCCTTCAAGGCCCTGATTAATGGCGTCCTGCGCGGGCTTCTGCGCGAACCGGCGGAGCCTTCGGGACCTGAGGCGCTGGCCCCCGAATGGCTGATGGCCCGCTGGACCGCGGCCTATGGTCGGGGCCAAGCGCTAAAAATTGCCGCTGTGATCGCGCAAGAACCCGCAACCGACCTAACCCTGCGCGACCCCGCTGACACAGAGGCCCTTCTGGCCGCCCTGAACGAAACCTTGCCAGAAATTGCTGACGAGACGCAGGTCGGTGAAGATGGCATCGCTCTGATCGCCTCCAAGGCCACCGCCCTTCCCGGCGGCAGCCTGCGCGTGACCCGGCGCGGCGATGTGGCCGAATGGCCGGGCTTTGATGAAGGTCGCTGGTGGGTGCAGGACGCCGCCGCCGCCATTCCAGCCCGCTTGCTCGCGCCCAAGCCCGGCGACAAGGTGCTCGACCTTTGCGCCGCCCCCGGTGGCAAGACCCTTCAGTTGGCTGCGATGGGGGCTGTGGTGACGGCGCTTGATCGCTCCGAAAGCCGCCTGAAGCGCCTGACCGCCAATCTGGACCGAACAGACCTGAGCGCGGAGTCGGTGGCCGTTGAAGCCACGGCATGGCGAGATGGACGAACCTTTGATGGGGTGCTGCTCGATGCCCCCTGCATGGCGACCGGAACCTTCCGCCGCCAGCCTGATGTGCTCTGGGCCGCGCGTCCAGGCGATGTTGCGACCTTGGCAGCCTTGCAGTCCAAGCTCTTGGATGTCGCTGCCCGCGCCATCGCACCGGGCGGACGCCTGGTCTATTGCGTCTGTTCGTTGGAAACTGAAGAGGGCGAGGGCCAGATCCGAGCCTTCTTGAAGCGTCGCCCGGACTTTGCGCTTGAACCCATATCCCCCGGAGAGGGCGGTGCGCCAGAAGCGAGCCTGGCCGAACGCGGCTGGCTGCGCATTTTGCCCCACCAGATGGAGGGCGGTATTGATGGCTTCTTCATCGCCCGCATGAAACGGGCCGACTAGGACGGTTTGGGATTAGGCCGCCGCGACCGCGCGGCGGCTGCGCATAGCCAAGAGGGTCGCTACGACCAATAGGGCCAACATGGCGAGACTGAGCGCGTCAATCCCAACCAGATAGTAGTTCGGATGGCGTCCTGGCTCTTGGAAATACATGGCGTGCAAGGTCATGGATGCGCCCTGAACCATCAGTGCAAACCCTAGCCAGCTACTGCGGAATCTTAAGGCTAGGGCCAACAGCCCGATGGCCAGTGCCCAGTCCGCAAGTAAGATTGTAAGGGCGGGGATGTCTTCACCCGTAAAGGCCTGACCAACGAGCGCGGCAAGCCAAGTCAAGCCGATGGCCAACGCTGCATAGCGCTCCGCAGCTCCACCCTTCCACCATGCAAAACACAGGGTCGAGACGAGCGCTAAAAGCGAGAGATTAAAGAGTAGTTCGTTCAGCATAATTGGGCCCACGCAACCAGCATGGGCCCAATAACACGTCCAATGTAAACAATTTGGTAAGCGAGGGTTTAGCTCGCAATCCGGTCAACGTTGCTGATGCTAGAAACGCCGCCTTCGAAATCAGCAACCTTCTTGAAATAGCCGATCATCTTGGTGCGGATGCCGATGCGAAGCTTGGTTTCTTCAAGAGCACCATGAACCTCAACAACCGCGGAGCGCGCCGCCGTTAGGGCCGCAATGGCTTGCGACAGTTGGGCTGGAGCCTTGTCGGCAACAACCGCCGAGAGGCCGAGGTCCTGACGGGCCTGAAGCATAGCCTGCAACAGTTGAGACGCCTCCATCAGGGCGGTGTCGATAGCATTCTCCGTCGAGAACAGACGGTTAGCAACAGTTTGGGCAACCAAAACCTTATCCACGTCGCAACTCCTCTTGGTTAACAAATACCTAACATTATGAGTAAACGAATTCTTAATTAAAGCTAGCGAAAAATTCGCGTCATAGGCGTTTTTTCGATTTTCTATACTGTTAACCATAATTTCAATAGAGAGAGGTTTTGGCTGGATCGTGCAGCCGTTCATTAATCTGAAGTAGTTTTCGCTTCTGATAGGGGCTTGAGACGTCGCGTTGCCCCACGCAAAGGGGTGAAACTGTTCGAACCGGCCCCGCCCTGCCATGCCCCTCAACTCCGTCAAACAGGTCCGGCAGCGCCTCGGCATTAGCTTTGAAGAGCGCATTGCGACGGCCGCATTGATTACCGCCTTGGGAGTTCTGCTCGCGGCATGCCTGGTCTTCAGCTTGACCCAGTGGCAGGCTGAGGCGCGGCTATCTCGAGAGGCTCGCGCAACCGAGGCGCAGCTCATCGCCAAAGAGATTGCCAAGCCCCTTTCCGAGGGTAATCACGCGGCAATCGGTCAAACCCTTGAGGGGGTCTCGTCCGTGGAGGGCGTAAAACGGGTTGTGATTATGAACCCGCAAGGAAAGATTCTGTTCAGTACAGCCTCGACGCTCCCGTCCACAGGGTCTGAGACGACAACCGACACCACTGTGCCGATCCAAACGGCGGGCCAAGGGGCCGTCTTGGGCACATTGACCCTCACTGCGACGGTGGCCACCACCCATGATCTATTGGCCCGTTATGCCTCGGTCTTTGGATCGCTGTTCTTTGTGGCCGCAGGCGGCGCCCTGTTTCTCTCGCGCTGGGTCGCACGCCGGGCCGTCGAGCCCGTCGTCCGGCTCAGCCATGTTATGGAAGATGTCGCGGCCAGCGGTGATTTTCAACGCCGCGTGACAGAGTCCGGCGATGATGAATTTGCCAAGCTCAGCCGCAGCTTTAATGCCCTACTGCATCAGCTCCATGTCAATGACAGCGATCTGCGCCGCACCTTGGCGCAATTAGTCGAGGCCAAGAATACGGCGGAAGCAGCCAATACGGCCAAATCTCAGTTTCTGGCCAATATGAGCCACGAAATCCGCACGCCACTTAATGGCGTCATCACCATGGCCGAGATCATGGCCGCAGGTGAGCTATCGGTGCCTCAAAGGCAGAAGCTGGACGTTGTGCGTAACTCCAGCGCGGCGCTGCTCTTGATCCTCAATGACCTTCTGGACCTCTCGAAGATCGAGGCCGGACATGTCGAGCTGCTGGTCGAGGATCATGACCTCTCGGGTTTGCTGCGTGAAATGCACGATAGCTATAGCCCGATGCTGCGCCAAAAGGGCCTCGAGCCGATCCTATCCCTGCCTGCCGAGTTGGGTGGGCACTGGCGCATTGACGCCTATCGCCTGCGTCAGGTGATCAGCAATCTGATGTCCAACGCGTTGAAATTTACCGCTCAAGGCGCGATCACATTGGGCGGGCAGGTCGATTGGCCATCACAGGACGAGGCGACTGTCACCCTCACCGTCTCTGACACGGGCATTGGCATTCCCCGAGATAAGATCGGCCGACTGTTTGAAAAGTTCGTTCAGGTTGATGGTTCGACGACCCGTCAATATGGCGGCACGGGCCTTGGCCTTGCCATCTGTCGGGAACTGGTTTCGATGATGGGGGGGAAGATCTGGATTGAAAGTGTGGAGGGCGCAGGCTCGACCTTCTATGTCCGCCTGCCTTTGACCCGCAGCCTCTCGGTCTCCTTACCCAAGCCTGCGCCCCATGCCAGTAGTCTTGCCCCCCCGAACCAGCACCCGCACCTCAAGATCTTGGCAGCAGAGGATGTACGGGCCAATCAGGTGGTGCTGCAGGCCGCGCTTGAACATCGCAATATTGACTTAACCCTTGTCGAAAACGGCGCTCAGGCCTTGGAGGCCTTCAGTCTTGAGCGGTTTGACTTGATTCTGATGGATATTCAGATGCCGGTCATGGATGGGCTCGCCGCGACCCGCGCCATTCGCAACAAAGAACGACTTAGCGGTCTAGCCCCGACCCCGATCATCGCCCTCAGCGCCAATGCTATGGACTATCAAATCGCCAGCTATCGGGAGGCCGGATGCGATGACTATATTGCCAAGCCCATTGATCTGGCCCGCCTGACGAACGCCATAGACCGGCTGACACAAAATGGGGTTGTCGAGCCAGAGATCAGGGCGAGCGGGACTTCCGGCTCGCCATAGGCCATGGCGGGCCCTATGCAGGGCCACCTCGTCCAATTCAAACTGTGAGATGTGGCATGTTCTATGATGCGCGAACCAAGGCACCGCTCAAGCATGATCCGGTCAAGGCGCTGGTCGCGCCCCGTCCGATTGGCTGGATCAGCACATTAAACTGTGACGGTGTGGCCAATCTGGCCCCCTATAGCTTCTTCAATCTGGTCGCCTCTGGCCCCTCGATTGTCGCCTTCTCTAGCGCGGGCCGCAAAGACAGCCAGACCAATGCCGAACAGACCGGCGAATTTGTCTGCAATATTGCCAGCTTTGACCAGCGCGAGGCCGTCAATAGTAGCGCGGCGACCCTGCCCCCAGAGATCGACGAATTTGCCCTGACCGGGTTGGAAACCGTGCCCTCGGAACTGATCAAGCCGCCACGGGTCAAGGGCGCTCCGGCCCATCTGGAATGTGTCTATCTGCAGACCATACCCCTGTTCAGCAAGGCTGGGGTCCGCAACAGCTTCGACCTGGTTCTCGGCGAGGTGGTCGGAGTTCATATTGACGACCGCTTCCTCAAGGACGGTCTGGTCGATACAGCCGCCATGCGCCTGATCGCGCGCCTAGGCTATCTCGACTATAGCGTCACCGACGAGGTCTTCGCCCTGAAGCGGCCAGACTAGACGTCAAAACGCAAACCGGGCCGCCTCTGGGAAGAGACGACCCGGCTGTAACCTTTTGGCCTCGCCCTAACGATAGGGCTGAAGGGCTTAGCCCGCGATCTGAGCGAACCGCTTGCCCAAGATGCCATCGGCCTGAGCCATGATGTTCTTGACCAGTTCGGCGCAGGTGGGGATGTCGTGGATCAGGGCTTGGCTCTGGCCCGTGGTCCAGATGCCACCGTCGAGATCGCCGTCCCGAAGCACATTTTCACGGCCCCGAACACCGGCCATCAGCTCGCGAACATCGGCAAAGCTCTTGGTCGGGTCACGCTGGATTTCAGCCACCTGCTCGGAGATGGTGTTGCGTGCAACGCGGGCGGTGTTGCGCAGGCTGCGGCCGACCAGGATCGTATCGCGCTCCGTATATTCCACGATCTGACGCTTAACATTCTCGTGGATCTTAGCCTCAACCGTGGCGCAGAAACGGGTGCCCATATTGACGCCCTCGGCCCCGAGCGCCAGAGCGGCGACCAGACCGCGGCCATCGGCCATACCGCCAGAGGCGATCACGGGCACGTCGACGGCGTCGACTGTGGCCGGAAGCAGCACCACCAGACCGATGTCGTCTTCACCGGGGTGACCGGCGCACTCAAAGCCATCAATGCTGATCACATCGACGCCGTGCTTGACGGCGGAAACCGAGTGACGAACCGAGGTGCACTTATGGATCACCTTGACGCCGTTTTCCTTAAAGCGCGGCAGGTGGTCGACCGGCGCACGACCCGCCGTCTCGACGATCTTGATGCCCGACGCGATGATGGCTTCACGATATTCGTCATAGGGAATGGGGTTGATCGAGGGCAACAGGGTCAGGTTGACACCAAACGGCTTGTCGGTCAGGGCCTTGGTCTTTTCGATCTCGGCCAAAAGCTCCGCGCCCGAGGGGAACATATGGGCCGTAATGAAACCGAGCGCGCCCGCATTGGCCACCGCTGCGACCAGCTCGCCATAGCCAACGCCGGTCATGCCGCCCATGATGATCGGTGTCTCAACGCCGAACATTTCGGTAATGCGTGTCTTCATAATCCTGTTTCCTCTTTTTGCTTTTTTGGATCCCAACGGGTTGGCCGCCATCATTGCTGAAATGGGCGGCAAGGCAAGCGCCTGTAACCTTCGCCGCGCTCGAAAGCTCTACGGTTTCTCTATTGCCCCGGGCGGTAGACCCGCTCGACATGGCCCTTGAGGTCCTCAGGATAGAAATAGACGGGCCGCAGGGCCCCGTCGCCATAGCGCTGGGCCTGATCGGTAAAGTGCTTGTCGCCAAGATGGCCGCTCTGGCCGCCCGCTGATACCGCAACCGCCCGAACCTTGGGGCCGAACTCGACCACCGCGACGAAGCTGTTGCCGCTAGCCCCGTAATAGCGCTTGGTGCCCTCGCGCCGACTGGCCTCGAAGGCCGCGAGCGAGCCCCACCGCGAGGAGGCAAAGCCGACCGGCATGCTGGGCTGATCATCCTTGAAGGTCTGGTTCACCTGGCTGGTCAGACGCTGGTAGCGGTTGATCTCGCCCCACGCGATGTTCCATGTGCCGAAATCTTGGGTCAGCCGGTCCACCGCCTCGGACAGAAGCGACAGTTGCTGCTGCGGGGTCAAGTATTTTTGCACCAGATTTTGGATCTGATCCTCATGGGCTCGCGTGCGATCTAGCATCCTTGGCCAGACCGCATCGCCCCAAAACTGGGCCAAGCTCATAGGCACGGAGGATTTGCTCCAGCGATAGTCCCAGCCGCGCAGAGCCGCGATCGGTTCGGCCAGCTTGATCTTCAAAGCGCTGCCTGCAGGTTCAGCATCCCAAGCCGCGACCAGATGGGGGATCATCGCTGCCATGGCCGGTTGATAGGGGTCATAGGCCGAGGTCAGCAGGCCTTCGAGTGTAAAGTCCTTGCGGTCCGAGAGCAGGCGCACCGCATGCAGGCCGCGCGGATTCTCGCCGGCATGGTCCATATATTTCGGATAGTCGGCCTGACGGGGGCTATCGGCACCGGCCGCCGAATAGGGCCAGTTGTTGGTGTTGTAGACCCAGCCGCTCTTAGGGTTCAGGACAATCGGCGTCTCGTCCAAGCGGTGTAGGCCATTCCAATCGGACGCAGGGTCCGCGCCGTCAACGACAGCGCTATAGTCGAACCGGTCATCGCGCTTGGGAACAAAATGGGGATGCATGTAGGCGATCTCGCCCTTAGCGTCGGCAAAGAGGGTGTCGTTCGAGGAGTTGGCCTTCAGCTCTGCCACCTTGCGGAACGTCGCATAGTCCACCGCCTTGGTCCGCAGATAGGACTGCTGCAGCGCTGCAACCGGCCGGTCCATCATGGCAAAGCTGAGCCAATGGTCGCCCGCCGCGCTGACGATGGGGCCGTGGTGGGTACGATAGACGTTGAAGTGCCGCTCGGCCTTGGACCCGTCCTTGGCCTTATAGGGCACGGTGATGGCCTCGGTGGTGACGGGTCTCAGAGCGCCGCCGTAGCGGTAAAAAAGCTTGCCGTCCTTTTTGACGATCGTCTCGCGAAAGCTGTTGGCGCGCACCGTGCCGGAGGTGGAGTGCATCCACCCAGCATGGGCGTTGAAGCCCTGATAGACAAAGAACTGCCCCCAGGTGCTGGCCCCATAGGCATTGAGCCCCGCATCACTGGTGACCTGCGCCTCAGATCGGAAATAGAAGCTGGTATGGGGGTTGATCAGCAACAGAGCGTGACCACCGACCGTATTTTTCGGCGCGATGGCAATGCCGTTGGAGCCGCGCTGGTCGGCCTCGAGCGGGCGAATATCGGCCACCTTGGTCTCGCCAGCCTGGCCATAGAAGGCCTGAAGGCCGGACAGGGAAATGTCCTCAATGTCGCCGCC
>JBEGOG010000052.1:0-12510 GCA_041182125.1 Pseudomonadota bacterium | reverse complement strand
AAATCGGCCAGTTGCAGCAGTTCGGCGGGATCGCCTACCGCGCCGTCGGCGGACTGTTCCTTGCGGATGCGCGCGACAATGCCGATGTTGCGGATAATGTCGGTCCAGCCGTCCGAGACCAGATCTTCCGGCGCATAGCCGCCGGAGACGAGGATGTTGAAATTATCCATCCGGTGCTGCTGCCAGCCGGGCTGGAGACTTTTGGCCCATTCTGGATCGGTCGGACGATTGTTGCGCACATCGATGGAGGAGGGGGTGCGCTGGAAGACGAACAGTTGGCCAGCACTTTCGCCCAGATGGGGAACGCATTGAACCGCTGTGGCACCGGTACCAATAATCCCGACCCGCTTACCCTTGAGGCCCGTTAGACCGCCCATCGGATCGCCGCCCGTATAGTCATAGTCCCAGCGGCTGGTGTGGAAGGTATGCCCTTTGAAGGTCTCGACCCCGGCAATGCCGGGCAGCTTGGGCCGGTGCAGAGGGCCATTGGCCATGATCACGAAGCGCGCTTTCATGGCGTCGCCGCGATTGGTCCGGATGATCCAGCGCGAGGCGGCATCGTCCCACGTCACGTCGGTCACTTCGGTCTGGAAACAGGCATCGCGATAGAGGTCGAAATGCTCACCGATCATGCGGCAATAGGCCAAGATCTCCGGAGCGCGGGTATATTTCTCGACCGGCACATAGCCGACCTCTTCGAGCAGAGGCAGATAGACATAGCTTTCCACGTCGCAGGCCGCGCCCGGATAGCGGTTCCAGTACCAGGTACCGCCAAAGTCGCCGCCCTTTTCGATCATGCGCACATTATCGATGCCCGCCTCGCGCAGTCTGGCCCCAGCCAGAAGCCCGCCAAAGCCGCCGCCGATGACGGCCACCTCGATCTCATCGGTCAGGGGTTCGCGTTCGAAGCCGGGCTCGACATAGGGGTCGTCCAGATAGTGGCTGAACTCGGCCTCGATCTTGATATATTGATCATTGCCCTCCGCCTTGATGCGCCGATCCCGTTCCGCGCGGTATTTCTTGCGCAGTTCAACAGGGTCGAAATCAAGGCTCATCGTCGCAGCAGCGTCGGTCATAGCGGCGTCTCCCTTATATTTTGAGATAGGGTGAGGGTTGACGCAAGGTTAGGTCAAGCCTTGGTTTCACGAGGTTCGGCGTCATCTAATGAGGATGACATCAGCGTGTGCCCCCTAAACATCATGACCTTTACTGCCCATATGAAACACAATGAAGTCTGGCCATTCGGTCATACCGCACAAGGAGACGATCATCGTGGATGCGAAAAGACCCATCGGTTCGCCGATCAATATCGGCATAGACGAGCCTCAGCGGGCGAAGATCGCGCACGGCCTCTCGGCGCTGTTGGCCGACAGCTACACGCTCTATCTGATGACGCACAATTTCCATTGGAATGTCACCGGGCCACAGTTCAACAGCCTGCATCTGATGTTCATGGGGCAATATACCGAGCAGTGGACGGCCCTAGATATGATTGCCGAGCGCATCCGCGCCTTGGGCCATCCCGCGCCGGGCACCTATAAGGAATTTGTCCAGCTGGCCTCGATCAAGGAGGTCGAGGGCACGCCCAAGGCCAATGACATGATCCGTCATCTGGTGGCCGCTCAAGAAGCCACCGCCCGCACGGCCCGCGACCTGTTCCCTGTGGTCGAGGCGGCCAAGGACCAACCGACAGCCGATCTGCTGACCCGCCGTCTTGAAGTTCATGAAAAGACCGCTTGGATGCTGCGCAGCCTGCTCGAGGACCAGTGATCTCATCCAAGCCGTAAGGCTGAATTGCGACCATAGGGCCCAAAGGTCTACCCTCATCCTGGTGAAGGATGAGGGTGCACTTTCATCTCGACAGCCCTGCAAAATCTGCTACGCATAAATTGTCATTAAGAATGCCAATATAGCGGGTGGAGTCGGGGATGAGCATTTTGGTCTGGGGCATAGCGCTTGCGGTCTATGGGTTGTTCTTGGCGTGGTACGTCAATTGGCGCGGCCCGGTCAGCAAGGCTGAGGTCGAGACGCTGATGACGGCGCTTGAGGCGGCGACCCATGAAAATGACCGCAATGACATGTCGATCATGCGCAAGTTCCTCGAGACCGACGATGGCCGCGAGTTCTTCATGGTCAATCTGGTCAAGCTGGCTCCAGGCAAGGTTCCTGACCCAATCACGGGTGAGCTGAAATCCTCCCGCGAGGTGATGGACGGCTATACCAAGGTGTTTTTCCCCGCCATCTTTGCCAGAGCCAGCCACCCGGCGATCATGGCCCGCAAGGTCGGTGGCTATTTCGATGCTTGGGGCACCGAGCCCGATCCAAGCTGGAGCGCGATGGGCTATATGCGCTATCGCAGCCGCCGCGATATTGCGCAGTTGGTCACGGATCCGAAGTTCGGCGGGGCCCACGATTTCAAGTTTGCGGCCATGCCTGTGACCTTCTCCTTCCCGACCCAGCCCATGATGCTGGCCCTGATCAGCCCGCGCGTTTGGGTTGGCTTGGTCATTGCCTTGGTCGCCGCCTTTGCCCAGATCGCTGTGCTGCTCGCTGCGGCCTAATTTCAAGACGAGAGAGTTTCGCCATGAAGGTGTTGCGCACCCCCGAAGACCGTTTTGCCAACCTGCCGGATTTCCCGTGGGAGCCGCATTATCTGACCATCAAGGACGAGGATGGCAGTGACATCCGCATCCACTATGTCGATGAAGGCCCGCGTGACGCTGAGCCCATCGTGCTGATCCACGGCAATCCGACCTGGGCCTATCTCTATCGCCACATGATCCCCGGCCTATTGGCGACAGGGCGTCGGGTGATTGCGGTCGATCTGGTCGGCTGTGGGCGCTCTGACAAGCCCACCGCTAAGAGCGACTACACCTTGGCGCGGCACTATGACTGGATGTCCAAGTGGCTGGTCGGTCTAGACCTCAACAATGTGACCCTCTTTTGCCAAGACTGGGGCGGGACCATCGGGCTCTATCTGGTGTCCCTGTTCCCCGAACGCTTTGCCCGCGTCATTACCTCCAACACCGGTCTGCCCTTGGGTCAGGGTGAGGGCGAGTTCATGAAGATGTGGGTCGGCATGATGCGCGAGGCCACAGAGTTCCCTTGGCACATGCTGGAAGCTGGCATGGAGCGCAAGATCACGCCCGAAGAGTTGGCGGCCTATCGCGCGCCGTTCCCAACCAGTGAATATGAGTCGGGCCTGATCCAGTTTCCCCTGCTGATCGCCGTGCAACCGGACAATCCCGGTGTGCCCCTGAACCGTGAGGCGTGGGCGCGTCTGGCCAGCTTTGACAAGCCATTCTTGACCCTGTTTGGTGATCTCGATCCGGTCTCCAAGGGGTGGGACAAGGTCGCCCAGAGCTACATCCCCGGTGCCAAGGGCCAGGCCCACCACACGGTCAAAGGTGCCAACCACTTCATCCAGGAAGACGCTCCGGCCGAACTGCTGGAACATTTCATTCCGTTCCTTGATGTGACCTGAAAGGTAACGCCGATGGCTATTTTGCCTCCCAGCACCAATAGCGACTATCGCGGTTCGTCCCTGTCGGCCTGGTTCGTCGTCCTGACGGGCGTGATGTCGATCATTCCGGGCCTTATCCACTATTTCCTGCCGGATGGCGGGGCCGGGGTAATCGCCCATATGGACCTTTCCACGCGGGCTGAGACCATCTTCGTTCTGTTCGCGTGGTTTGGGGCCTTGCAGATCCCGCACGGGATTGGTCAGGTCATTATCGGCCTGCGCTATCGCCCGCTCGTGCCCCTGATGCTGGTGCTGGTGATCATCGAGCGGGGCCTGATGAGCCTAGATGGTTGGTTCCTGAAGGGCGCGGGTGGCCACCATCCGCCCGAGCATTTTGCAAGCCCTGTGGCCGTGGTCCTGAGCCTGATTTTCTTGGTCTTGTCCCTGCGCCAGCGCCGCGTTTAACGGATTTGCCGTTCTACCCATGACAATAGACGATTGGCCCCAGCGCTTGGGCGTTGGTAGGGTGCGTCCAGTGTTTTGATTTGTGTAGGACCATCGAGATGAGAACGGCTGTTGTGACGGGCGCTGCCCAGGGTGTTGGCTTTGCGACGGCGGCCTTGCTGGGGCGTAAGGGCTATCAGGTCCTGATGACCGATCTGCAGCCCTTGGATGGTCCGCTGGCGCGGTTACAGGCCGAGGGTCTCAAGGTCGCGGCCATCTGCGGCGACGTATCATCCGAAGCCTTTGCCCATGAGCTGGCGTCGCAGGTTGCCGCCGACTATGGCGCAGCCGATGTGCTGGTCAACAATGCCGGGATCAGCCTGATTTCTCCCGCCGAAGAGACCAGCCTTGCCCAATGGCAGAAGGTCATGGCCATCAATCTGCAAGGCCCCTTCCTGCTCAGCCAAGCCCTAGGCAAGCAGATGCTGGCGCGCAAAAGCGGCAATATCGTCAATGTCGAATGCCTCCAAACAGGGCCTGATCGGCCTAACGCGGACCTTGGCCGCCGAGTGGGGCGGTCGCGGCGTGCGGGTCAATGCGGTCTGCCCCGGCTGGATCAAGACCGAGATGGATGTCGCCGATCAGGGCTCTGGGGCTTACGGCGATGAGGACATCATCAACCGCGTCCCGATGGCGCGCTTTGCGCGGCCCGAAGATGTGGCTGCCGCCATTGCCTTCTTGGCACAGGAGGACAGTTTCGTGAACGGCGTCAGCCTGCCCGTCGATGGCGGCTGGACGGCGGACAACAGTTGGGACGCCCTGCGCATCAAGACGCGCGGCGCTTAAGGCCATGACCCTGTTTCGTCCCGCGCCCCTGATCGCCGCTCTGGCGGTGCTCTTCCTTGGCCACCCTGCAAAGGCCGCGCAGCCCTTACCGGTCATACAGACCCAAGAGGGACCGGTCCGAG
Source organism: Pseudomonadota bacterium (assembly GCA_041182125.1). Taxonomy (GTDB): domain Bacteria; phylum Pseudomonadota; class Alphaproteobacteria; order Caulobacterales; family Caulobacteraceae; genus CAISGS01. Next base: position 7,635 of record JBEGOG010000052.1, on the reverse strand, counting down.
GCTTTGAGCAGGGCGCGGTGACGGAATTTCGCGGCATTCCCTTTGCTGCTCCGCCGGTCGGCGCGCGCCGGTTCGAGCCGCCGGTTCCCGTCACCCCTTGGACCAAGGTTCTCGACGCCAAGACCTATGGCAGCCCCTGTCCGCAGGCGGCGCGCTATGGCCTGACCGAGGCCAGCGACGATGAAAGCTGCCTGTTCCTCAATGTCGCCGTTCCGACTGCGCCCGCTAAAGCCAAGCGGCCGGTGATTGTCTGGCTCTATGGCGGTGCCTTTGTCGGCGGGTCCGGCACGCTCTATCCGCTGGCCCATTGGGCAGAGCGCGGCGGTGTGGTGCTGGTCTCAGCCAACTATCGCCTTGGCCCTCTCGGCTTCATGGCCCATCCAGCCTTTGGGGCCAGCCATAATGGCGGCTATGCCCTTGAAGATCAGCGCGCGGCCCTGCGCTGGGTGAAGCGCAATATCGCCAAGTTCGGCGGGGACCCGAACAATGTCACGCTCGCCGGGGAGTCGGCGGGTGCCGCGTCGGTCTGTATGCAGATGTTCGCGCCCAAAGAGGCTGCTGGTCTGTTCCATAAGGCCATTATCCAGAGCGCAGGCTGCACCGTGCCTTTGCGCACTGTGGCTCAGGCCCAGTCGACCGGTCTGAAGGTCGCGTCTCTGGTCGGCTGCGATGATCCGGCCACCGCTTTGGCCTGCCTCCGAACCAAGTCCGCCAAGGCCTTGGTGGATGCGGCGACGACGGTTGCCGGCACTGAGTTGATGTCCTTTTCGCCCATCGTCGGCTCGCAGGCCTTGCCTGACCAAGGCACAGACCTGTTGGCCAGTGGCAAGTTGCTACGCATGCCCGTTATCAATGGCGGCAATCGCGACGAGATGCGACTCTATGTGGCCTATGACGTCCAGGCGGGCGGCGTGATCATGCCTGAGACCTATCTGGATCGCCTAAAGGCCCTCTATGGCGATAAGGCCGCAGCGGTTCAGGCGCAATATCCGCTGGCCAACTATGCGTCGGCCACGGTGGCGCTGGGCACGGCCATGTCGGATTTTATGCCGAACTTTGGATTGAATGCCTGCGTCTTTCTCAAGGCGGGTGATGCCTTTGCCGCCCACATGCCGGTCTATCAATATGAGTTCGCGGACCGAGCGGCCCCCCTGGTCACGACCGATGTCGGCTTTGAGCAGGGCGCGGTCCATTCGGCGGAGCTGCCCTATTTCTTCCCGCGCTTTGACAATACCTCCAAGCTGACCGGCCCGGATCTGGCGGTGCCGTCGCAAGGCCTCTCCGACCAGATGATCGACTATTGGAGCCATTTTGCGAGGGATGGCCATCCTTGGGCCAAGGGCGCGCCGGTCTGGTCAGCCTATCAGTCGGCCCGCTCGGTCATCCGCTTTGAACCGGGCAAGACCCGCAATGTCGATCTGGCCGCAGACCACCACTGCGACTTCTGGCGCGACCTCTATCCCGACCAACTCTGACACAGAAACGCCGCCGAAGACCCTTCGAGCCTCGGCGGCGTGATCAGGCATAGGGGAGGGCGGATTAGCCCTTCATGCGCATCTGACCTAGATAGTCGCGCTTGCCCAGCGGCACGCCGCGCGCGCGCAGGATGTCGTAGGTGGTGGTGGCGTGGAAGTGCAGGTTGGGTAGGGCGAAGGACATCAAGAAGCCCTCGGCCACGAACGGCAGTTTGAAGCTGCCCATTTCGAAGGTCACGTCCTTGCCTTCCAGCGCGTTGATCTCATCGGCGCTGAGGGCCTTCAGGCCAGCCAAGGCGTCTGCCACATGCTTTTGCAGACCGGCATAGTCGAGCGGGCCAACGGGCGGCGGCGGCGTGGCAATCCCGGCCTTGACGCTGTTGATCGCACCGATGGAATGGTGAACGACCGAGACGATCTGGAAGTGTAAGGGCTGCATATCGTCGACGAGGCGAGCGGCAACCATCTCGTTCGGATCGATATTGTTTTCAACGCAGAAGGCCAGGCCACGGTCCAGAATACCGGTTACGGCACCGAGCACCTGCAAGGATGAGGTCACGGACACGTCGTAAAGTGAGATTGCCATTGAGGGATGTTCCTTCCAGTGCGGTGAGTGAGCCTCGATGCTCACGCGGTTGATGTCGGACCGTAGCGACGCAGGGCTACCTTGAGCAAGGCAAACTGTCGGTGGGCCGCACTTTTGGTCTGACGCGAAGTGGCCATCCCCTGCTAAGGTCGTGCCAACCTTAAACCATCGCCCTATGGCGTCGGAGCGACCTATGAAATCCGCCCTTCTGATCCTTTTGGCCAGCAGCACCCTTGCCGGTTGCGCGACAATGGAAAAGCCTATGACCACTGCCCCCACCATCGTTGAAGCGCCTGCGCCGAAGGCTGCGCCCAATCCGCTGACCGCCGAATGGACCGGTCCGTTCCAAGGCGTCCCCGCCTGGGACAAGCTTGATGTCGAACAGTTTCCAGCCGCCTTTACCGAGGCCATGGCCGATATGAAGCAGGAGGTTGAGGCTGTGCGCGACAATCCCGCACCCGCGACCTTCCAGAATGTTCACGAGCCGATGATGTTGGCGGGAAGCAAGATGGACCGGCTGCAATCGCTTTGGGGCGTGCAGACCTCGAACCTGTCGAATAACCGGGTTAATCAGCTTGAAGGAGAATGGGAGCCCAAGCTGTCATCCTTCTATGACGGCCTGATGCTCGATCCCAAACTGTTCCAGCGCTACAAGGCGGTTTACGACAGCCGAGCCACCCTGAACCTGACCCCGGCGCAGTTGCGCTTGGTCGAGCGGTCCTATGAGGGCTTTGTGCGCAACGGTGCCAATCTGGCCGGGGCGGACAAGACCCGACTGATGGAGATCAACAGTGCCTTGGCTCAGAAGTTCGCAGAATTTGGCGGCAAGGTGGTGCGTGACGAGCAGGCGCTGATCTTTGTAGATGATGCGGCCTCGCTGGCGGGGCTTGAGCCCGGGCTTATGGCCTCCTTTAAGGCAGCGGCTGTGGCCGCAGGTCAGCCCAATCGCTACGCGATCAAGAACACCCGCTCGGCCGTCCAGCCGGTTCTGGACTATGCCACCGACCGGACCTTGCGTGAAAAGGTCTGGCGCGCCTTCGTCAATCGCGGCGACAATGGCGATGCTAATGACACCAATGCCACCATCGTCGAGATCCTGAAGCTGCGCCAAGAACGCGCGGTCCTGCTCGGCTTTGAGACCCACGCCCACTACCGCATGGCCGACACCATGGCCAAGGACCCCGCCAAGGCGATGGACCTGATGATGCGCGTCTGGCCTGCCGCCGTGGCCCGCGTGCATGAAGAGGTCGCGGACATGCAAAAGATCGCCGATGCCGAGGCCAAGGCGAGCAAGACCGCCAAGATCACCATCTCGCCTTGGGACTATGGCTTCTATGCCGAGAAGGTCCGTAAGGCGAAATACGACCTCAATGAAGCCGAGGTGAAGCCGTATCTGCAGCTCAATAAGCTGATCGACGGCATGTTCTGGTCGGCTGGCCAACTCTACGATCTGGGCTTTAAGGAGAACACGGGCGAGGTGCCTGTGTTCGAGCCCAAGGTCCGCACCTTCGAGGTCACCAACCTGAAGACCGGTGCCCCGGTTGGCCTGTTCTATATGGATAATTTTGCGCGTGACGGTAAACGTTCGGGCGCCTGGATGACCACCTATCGCAGCCAGCAGGGCCTAGGCGGTACGCGAACAGTTCTGGCCTCGAACAACAATAATTTCACAGCCGGAACCGACGACACCCCGACCCTGATCAGCCTCGATGATGCCGACACCCTGTTCCACGAATTTGGCCACGGCATCCATTATTTGCTGCAGAATGTCTATTATCCCGACCTCGCACGGGTGCCGCGCGACTTTGTCGAGATGCCCAGCCAAGTGAATGAAAACTGGCTCTTGACCCCTGAAGTGCTGAACCGGTTTGCCCTGCACTATAAGACCGGTGCCCCCATGCCCAAGGCCTTGGTCGACAAGATTCAGGCCTCCAGCACCTTCAACCAAGGTTTTGCGACGGTGGAATATCTGTCCAGTGCCATTGTCGATATGAAGCTGCATAACCGCACCGTTCCGGTCAGCGATCCCGACCAGTTTGAGCGCGAGACCTTGGCGCAGATGGGTATGCCCAAGGAGATCGTGATGCGGCACCGGTTGCCACAGTTCAATCACCTGTTCACGTCAGACGGCTATTCGGCGGGCTATTACAGCTATCTGTGGTCCGAAGTCATGGATGCGGATATCTGGGCGGCCTTTAAAGAGGCAGGCGGACCCTGGGACCGAGCGGTGGCTGACCGGTTCCGCACCATCGTTCTTCAGACCGGTAACGAGACCGACCGGGCTGAGGCCTATCGTGCCTTCCGCGGCCGTGTTCCTGATGTGTCGCCGCTCTTGGCCCGCCGCGGATTTCCGACCAAATAACAACGTGCTGATAGCTAGCGGGTAACGCCCCGCGAGCGCTCAGTTCTTTTTGCTGCGCTCGGTCTCGCGCGGGATCACGGGCATGATCAGGGTGACGGGTTCCAAGTCTTGGAATGCCGCCCGCTTGGCCACATCCGGGGCGACGCCGAGCATCCTAAGCTGGAGCTCCGCCACTCTGGAGCCGACATCGGGACCCGCATCACCGTTCAGGCGGCGGAAGAGTGCCGATAGGGTCATGGCCGAAAAGGTGCTGATCAGGAAATCATCGATCTCAACGGAAAAGACCCCTTGAGCCACGCCCCGCTCGAGATCGGCGCGTAGATAGCTGACCACGCTGTCGCGAAGGTCATTATAGATCCAAACCGCGCGAAACAGGGCTTTGCCCCACTGGGGCGTGCTGCTGGCGAGGTCCAAAAACCGCCGCGTGGCGCAGCTGATCCGCTCGACCGCATCGGTGGTCCCAACCATGGCATCATCGAGCTGTTGGACCACATCATGGGCGATCCGATAGGCCACCGCCGTGGCAATCTCGTCCTTGTCTTTGAAATAGACATAGAAGGTGCCGTTGGCGACGTCTGCCGCGCGCGTGATCTCATTGACCGACGCAGCCTCGAATCCGTCTCGTGCAAAGACGCTGACCGCCGCATCCATCAGGCGCGCCTTGGTGCGGGCGCTCTTGCCGAGGTTACGGGCTTCGCGGGTAAAGAGGTCAAGAGCGGTCAAAAATAGAACTCCGATTATGGGCCTTCAGATCGTCAATCGATTAATTGACATATATCCCAAAAAATCCCTACTGTGGGCTGGAACGATAATGAATGGCTTAGGACCATTCAAGACTAAGGACCAGCAGCCATGACCGAGATCGATATACCCATCCTAATTGTTGGGGGTGGCCCAGTCGGTCTGCTCGGCGCGCAATTGCTGGGTCGCCAAGGCCTCAAGGTCCTGCTGGTCGAGAAACATCCCACGAGGCTCGAGGCTCCCAAGGCCCACGCGCTCAATCCTCGCTCGCTGGAGATCTGTGCGGCGGCGGGTCTGTCGATGGATGCGATCCACACGGCGGCAACACCCACCGAAGAGGGGCGTTATGTCCGCTTTGTTGAGACCCTCAGCAAGCCGGATATCGGCGTCATGGCCTATGAGCGGCAGGACGAGGCGGTACGCGAGGTCACGCCTTGGCCCCTGATCAATATCGAACAACCTAATTTCGAAGCCGTGCTTGACGCCGCTGTGGCCAACCTGCCGACCGTCGAGGTCCGCAAGGGCGTGGAATGGCTCAGCTGTGAACAGAGTGACGGGCAGGTCATCTCGACCTTGAAGGACCGTGAGACGGGCCACGAGGTCACCGTGCGTAGCCGCTATCTGATCGCCGCTGACGGGGCCGGAAGCCCAGTGCGCGATAGCCTTGGCATCCCAATGGATGGGATGGACGGTATCGGCAACAATATGATGATCCACTTTGAGGCCGACCTGCGGGCCAAGCTCGCGGATCGTCCCGCCATCCTCTATTTCCTGTTCGGGCCCGGACCCAATGGCGTATTGATCGCCTACGATATTGGTAAGACTTGGGTGATGATGACCCCCTGTCAGCCCGAAGATCGCCCCGAAGACTTTAACGACGATCTTTGCCGCAGCTTGGTTCAGAGCGCGGTTGGCGCAGATATTCCCGATCTTCAGATCAAGGGCAAACGCCCCTGGGTCATGTCAGCGCAGGTGGCGCGGCGCTATCGTGAGGGACAAGTCTTCCTCGTCGGTGATGCTGGTCACCGTTTCCCCCCGACCGGCGGGCTAGGGCTCAATACCGGCATTGGCGATATCGACAATCTGGCTTGGAAGATTGCGGCCATCGAGGCGGGATGGGGCAGCCCAGAGATCTTGGATAGTTACGACCAAGAGCGCCGCGCCATTGCCGATGCCAATATGGGCCAGAGCGTCATGAACGCGATGCGCATCCGCATGTTGTTCGAGGCCCTAGGTTATGGCTATGGCACCACGGTCGAACCCGAGGTCTTTTATGACCGGCTGTCCGATCCTGAAAAGCGGGCGGCGGTCGATGCGGCGGTCATGTTCCAGAAGGACCATTTTGACAGCCTGCGCCTGCAGCTTGGCTTTGCCTATGGCGATGCGCTCAAGGACGATGATCAGCTTCCGATCAGTGAATTTACCCAAAAGGTTGCTGTAGGTGCGCGCCTGCCTCATCTGGTCTTGAGCGATGGCGGTACGACCTTGAGCCTCAGCCAGCCTGATCGCTTTGTCCTGCTGAGCGGCCCTGATCACGCCGCTTGGACAGGCTTAGCCAAGGGCTCGGATATTCCGGTGACGGTCTTGGTCGAAGGCACCGATTTCAGCGCCAAGTCAGGCGGCTGGGCGGCGGCGATGGGCCTCAGCGCCAGCGGGGCCCTGCTGGTCCGGCCCGATGGTCACCTTTTGGCCGTTGCGGCCTCAGCCGCTGATGCCGAGGCCACCTTTGCGACAATGCAGCGTTATATGAAGGGAACCGTCTGATGGATTTGGGACTTGAGGGACGCAAGGCGCTGGTCTGCGCCTCATCACAGGGCCTTGGCTATGCCTGCGCCTTTGCCCTGTCGCGTGAGGGGGCCATCGTCACCCTCAATGGCCGCGACGGCGAAAAGCTCGAAGCTGCCCGCGCCAAACTGACGGCTGCGACGGGCCGTGAGGTCCGCGCTGTCGTCGCCGATATGAACAGTCCCGAAGGCCGCTCGGCGATGCTGGCCGAGGCTGGTGACTGCGATATTCTGGTAAACAACAATTCTGGTCCGCCTCCGGGTCATTTCCAGAATTGGGAAGAGGCCGACTGGATCGGTGCCGTCAATGCCAACATGATTCCGGCCCTGATGCTGATCCGCGGCGTCCTGCCCGGCATGCGCGAGCGTAAGTTTGGCCGCATCATCAATATTACCAGCGCCATGGTCAAAACCCCGATGGGGCCGATGGGTCTGTCGACGGCGGCCCGTGCTGGACTGACCGCCGCCTGCAAGGCTTTGGTACCTGAAGTGGCGGCTGATAATGTAACTATTAACAATTTGTTACCGGAACGTTTTGACACAGAACGTCAACAGCAAATGGCCCGTCTGATGATGGGAATGAAGGGTATCACGCTCGAAGAGGCGCGGGCCGAGATCGCCCAGACCATCGCGGCCAAACGCTTTGGTCGCCCAGAAGAGTTCGGGGATGCCTGCGCCTATCTGTGC
>JBEGOG010000051.1:0-8256 GCA_041182125.1 Pseudomonadota bacterium | reverse complement strand
GGCTAAGGTCGCCCCGTGAGCCAAGACCGGCCCATAGCGCGAGGGCCACTCACCCTTTCGGTGATGTTGGCCACGACCATGTATACGCTGGATGGCACCATCGCCAATGTGGCCCTGCCGCACATGCAGGGCAGCCTTTCGGCCGGCCTCGACCAGATCACTTGGGTCCTGACCTCGTTCATCGTGGCTCAGGCCCTGATGACCCCGTTGGTTGGTTGGGTGTCCGAGCGGATCGGCCGAAAGGCCCTGATGGTCGCCTCGATCATTGGCTTTACCCTTGCATCGCTCGCCTGCGGCCTAGCGGCGAACCTGCCTATGATGATCACCTTTCGGATCATTCAGGGGATCTGCGGCGCGGCCTTTGTGCCCCTGTCTCAATCCATCCTTTTTGATATCAACCCGCCTGAACGACACGCTCAGGCTATGGCGACCTTTGGCGCGGGGGTGGTTCTGGGTCCGGTTTTGGGGCCAGCGCTGGGTGGTTGGATCACCGAGCAGTTTGGTTGGCACTGGGTCTTTTTGATCAACCTGCCGGTCGGCATCGTCGCCCTGCTGGGCGTCCTGCGCTATTTGCCAGAGCAGCGCTCCGATAGCCCGCGCGCCTTTGATTTTGTGGGCTTTGGCGCCTTGGCCCTGTTCATTACGGCGCTGCAACTGATGCTTGATCGCGGGCCGGGCGAGGGCTGGTTTGAATCTTGGGAAGTGATTATCGAGGCGGCCTTGGCTGTGATCGGGATCTATATTTTCGTCATTCACACCATCACCGCCAAGACACCGTTCTTTTCCCGTGCCCTCTTGAGGAACTGGAACTTTACGGCGGGCATGGTGCTGAGCCTTGCGACGGGGACGCTGATGTACAGTTCCTTGGCCCTGTTACCGCCGATGATGCAGAACATCCTTGGCTATCCCGTCATCACAGTGGGTCTCGTCACCATGCCGCGCGGTGTCGGGATGCTGGTCAGCATGATGGTGGGGGGAAGGTTCATTGGCCGCGTTGATCCGCGAGGATTTCTGATCACCGGATTTGTCCTGAACGCCATTGCCATGTGGATGATGTCCCTGTCCTCGCCTCAGATGGACGACCTGATCATTATGCAGTCGGGCCTTTTGCAGGGCGTTGGGCTTGGGATGATCTTTGTCTCGTCCAACACCTTGGCCTTTGGGACCTTGCCGATGGAACTGCGGACCGATGCAGCTTCAGTCATCACGCTAGCGCGCAGTCTGGGCTCAGCGGTGGGGATTTCCCTGATGCAGGCCATGTTCACGCGCAATCTGCAGACCACCTATACGGAGCTGGTGCCAAACATTCGGACCGATAATCCCGTGTTCCAAAATCAGATGGGCGGCGTGATTGATCTGGGCTCGACCGAGGGTCTGTCGACCATAGCTGCGGAGGTCGGACGACAGGCGGCGATGGTCTCCTATGTCAACGACTTCTACCTCTCGATGCTTCTGACCATCGGCACCATTCCCCTTATTTTCTTTCTGAAACCGCCGTCTGCGGGCGCGGGTGGAGGCGGCCATGCGCTACCGGACTAGGTTAGCTTCAGCCATTGCGATGTCGGCATTAATCCTCAGCGGCTGCGCCGTTGTCGGGCCGGACTTTGTGTCGCCCGCGAGCAGCACCCCAGCGCAATATCAGTCTGTGCCAAGCGCAGGTGCCTTTGTCTTTGGCGACCCCTCGGCCGGTCAGGCCTGGTGGACCGCCTTTGGGGCCAGTGATCTTGATCAACTGGTGACCGACGCCCTAAAGGGCAGTCCCACGGTGCAGGACGCAGAGGCCGCGCTGGAGTCCGCTAGCGCGGCAATGGCCGTGGTCGAGGGAGGCCGCGCACCGCAAGCCAGCCTGACCGCAGGCCCCGAGGAGGCGCGGATCAACTCAACCGCCTTTGGGTTTACTGGTTTTCCACCACGGACCATCTCCCGCTACGCAATCGGCGCGCGGATGTCCTACGACTTGGATCTGTTTGGCGGTAACCGCCGCGCCGCAGAGTCCGCGAGGGCCAAACTCGACGGTCAAGCCTATCAACTGGATGCCGCCCGCCTCACGGTCGCGGGCAATACAGCCCGAACAGCCATCCTGATCGCCGCCTTGCGCACCCAGATCGCCAGCAGCGAAGCGGTCATTGCCGATGATCGCCAGACCTTGGCGCTGGCGCAAAAGTCTGTGGATGCCGGAGCCTCTGGCCGGATCGAGCTTTTGCGGGTCCAAACCCAGTTGGAGCAGGACCAAGCCATCTTGCCCGGCCTTAAGCGGGATTTGGCCGTGGCCCAATATGCTTTGGCGGCCTTGACGGGCCATGCGCCTGGAGACTGGACCGCGCGAAACTTTGCGCTGGATCAGTTCAAGGTCCCGTCCAGTCTGCCCATGGCCTTGCCCTCAGCCTTGGTCCATGGCCGTCCCGATATTATGGCTGCTGAGATGACCTATCATGCCGCCACCGCCCAGATCGGGGTCGAGCGCTCGCGGCTCTATCCCAACCTCAATATTACCGCACAGTTTGCCCAGACCGCGCTTTCTCCCGACGGCCTGATCAATGGCTCGGCGACGGGTTGGAGTCTCGCCACAGGCCTGACCGCGCCGCTTCTGAACGGCGGGGCCCTTAAGGCCAAGACCCGTCAGGCGGAGGCGGAGGCCAAACGGGCGCAGGCCCGCTATCACGCCACCGTCCTAAAGGCCTTTGTCGAGGTTGCCGATGGGCTAGAGGGGGTTTCGGCCAGCGAGGCCGAACTGCGCCTTCGCCAAAGCGCCCTGACCACGGCCGAGGAAAATCTGCGTCTGGTCCGGCGGGCCTATGAGCTCGGCTCGCTCAGATTGGTCGATGTGCTCGATGCTCAGCGGCAGGCTAATGGCGCACGCCAAGCCTTTGCCAAGACCCAAGGTCAGCGCCTCTTGGCCTATGCCGATCTCTATGCAGCGACCGCGACCGTCTCACGCGCCAACTAGGGCGGCTTCATCCTGATGGGTCATGGCCAGAGCCACGGCCTCGGCGACCTTGATACCGTCAACGGCGGCGGACAGGATGCCGCCCGCATAGCCTGCGCCCTCGCCAGCCGGATAGAGGCCCTTGGTATTGAGGCTCTGGAACGTCTTGCCCCGCGTGATGCGGATGGGCGAGGAGGTGCGAGTCTCAACGCCGGTCAGCACCGCGTCGGGATCATCAAAGCCGGGGATCTGACGGCCAAAGACCGGGAAGGCCTCGCGCATGGCGGCAATGGCGAAATCGGGCAGGCAGCCGGACAGGTCGGTGGGCAGGACCCCGGGCTTGTAGGACGGAATAACCTCGCCCAGCGCGGTCGAGGGCCGACCCGCAAGAAAATCGCCCAACCGCTGGCCCGGCGCGACATAGTTTTCACCGCCCGCCTTGAAGGCCTGTTCTTCCCAGCGCCGCTGGAGGGCGATGCCCGCGAGGGGGTGACCCGGAAAGTCCTTCTCGGGCGTCACATCGACGACAATGCCGGCATTGGCATTGCGCTCTTTGCGCGAATATTGGCTCATTCCGTTGGTGACAAGCCGACCGGGCTCTGAGGCCGCGGCCACGACGGTACCGCCCGGACACATACAAAAACTATAGACCGTGCGCCCGTTCGAGCAGGCGTGGGACAGCTTATAGTCGGCCGCGCCCAGATCGGGATGTTTGGCCGATGTGCCAAACCGCGCATGGTCGATTAGGGACTGGGGATGTTCGATGCGAAAGCCGATGGAGAAGGGTTTGGCCTCGATATAGACGCCCCGGTCATAGAGCATCTGGAAGGTGTCGCGGGCGCTGTGGCCGATGGCTAGGACCACGTGATTGGACAGTAACTGTTCGCCGCTTTCCAGAACCACGCCGCGCATCTGGCGCTCGCCGGAGGGGTCGGTATCGACCATGAGGTCCACGACCTTGTTCTGAAACCGATATTCCCCGCCCAGGTCCTCGATGGACTGGCGCAGGCTCTCGACCATCGAGACCAGACGGAAGGTGCCGATATGGGGGTGGGCCTCGGTGAGGATTTCCGGCGGCGCACCGGCCTTGACGAACTCGGTCAGGACCTTTCGGCCAAGGTGTCTGGGATCCTTGATCTGGCTATAGAGCTTGCCGTCGGAGAAGGTTCCGGCCCCGCCCTCGCCATATTGAACATTGGACTCCGGATTGAGCACCTTGCCGCGCCATAGGCCCCAAGTGTCCTTGGTCCGCTCGCGCACCACCTTGCCGCGGTCCAGAATGATCGGACGAAAGCCCATCTGGGCCAGCAGCAGTCCGGCAAAGAGGCCGCAGGGGCCGGTGCCAATGACGATGGGGCGGCTGGTTTCATCGCCTGAGGCTTTGGCGGTGAAGCGATAGTCGACATCTGGCGTTGGCCGAACGCGAATATCCTCGGCGCAGCGGGCGGCGATGGCGGCTTCGTCCTTGAGAGCGATATCCACCGAATAGACCATCAGGATCGCCGCCTTGCGCCGTGCATCATGGGCGCGGCGGGCGATCTTGTAGTCGATGATCTGGTCAGGCTGGATCGCCAAGCGCTCGCATATGGCGGCGGTCAAGGCGTCTGGCGAATGGCCCAAGGGCACACGAAGTTCGGTTAAGCGAAGCATGGCGGGTCTATATCACGCTAAGAACACCATTTCGATAAGGCGCTTTGCCCTGTAATCCTTTGTCATGTCCCATAAGCGAATCGTCTTTTCTGGATCGAACGGCATTGAGATCGTCGGTCACATTGCCGGGCCCGAAGCGGGCGCAACGGTGCTCTTGGCCCACGGCGGGGGGCAGACCAAGCGGGCTTGGGCCAAGACGCTCGAACAGCTGGCCACAGCGGGCTATCGCGCGGTCGCCGTGGATCTTCGCGGACATGGCGAGAGTCAGTGGTCACCGGACGGGACCTATGAGACCCAAGATTTTGCCGCCGACCTCCTGTGCGTTGCCGATCAGCTAAAGGCGCGGCCCCATCTGGTCGGCGCTTCGCTGGGCGGTCTGTCCGGGCTTGTCGCCGAAGGGGTGTTGAGACCGGGCAGCCTTGCCTCTCTGACCCTTGTCGATATTGCGCCCAATGTTGCTCCGGCAGGGGTCGAGCGGGTGGTCGGTTTTATGCAAAAGCACGTTGAGGCAGGCTTTGCCTCGCCTGAGGAGGCTGCAGAGGTCATCGCCGCCTATACGCCCAACCGGGCCAAGCGCGGGGCCAGTGATGGGCTCAAGCACTATCTGCGTCTGGGAGACGACGGCCGCTACCGCTGGCACTGGGACCCCGCCTTCATTGCCAGCGTTCAGGCGCGCCGCAGCCGGGGCGAGGAGCGCGAAGCGATCATGGACGAGGCGGTCGCGGGCTTGCGCCTGCCCGTCCATCTGGTGCGCGGTGCCTCCAGTGACCTCCTGACCCAAGAGGCCGCCGACGATTTCAAAAAGCAGGTGCCGGGCCTTGTCTATTCAGACATTGCGGGCGCAGGCCACATGGTCGTCGGCGACCGCAACGACGCCTTCGCAGGCGCGATCTTGGGCTTCTTGGACCAGCAGTGATGGGTGTGGTTGGCTCGCGCGTCCCGTCAATTCCGATCCTTGACCCTCTGCGGCTTAGGCCAGAGGGCGCAGGGCCGATCCTGTTAATCTGTGATCATGCCACCAATGCCATTCCTGCGGTCCATGCGGATTTGGGACTTAGCGCCGAGCAACTGGCGGACCATATTGCGTGGGATCCGGGTGCCGCCGGTGTGACTCAGGCCCTGTCCGACCTCTTGGATTGCCCCGCCATTATGGCGCGTGCTTCGCGGCTTTTGATTGACTGCAACCGTCACCCTGCTGACGTCGACGCCATTCCTGAGATCAGCGAGATCACGGCCATTCCGGGCAATGCGAACCTGTCGCCCGATGAGGTGGCGGCGCGGATTGCGGCCTATCACACCCCTTTCCACGCCGCGATCGAACAGACCCGTAGTGAACTGGGCCAGCAAATTCGCGCGGTCGTTTCCTTGCACAGCTACGTTCCGGTCTTTCATGGGCAGTCGCGGCCTTGGCATCTGGGGCTGGTCTATAATGCTGACCGCCGTATGGCCGATTTCGTGCGCGCAGGCCTGTCGGCTGATCCCGACCTCGTCATTGGCGATAATGAACCCTATTCCGGCCAAGACCGTTTCTATTACACGCTCAATCGCCATGGGCAGGCCCACGGCCTTCCTTGTCTGATGATCGAAATTCGCAATGACCTGATCAAATTCCCGTCAGATCAAACCGCTTGGGCGAACATACTGGCACCGATGCTGATGAAGGCCCTTGCCAAAATCACCTGAAGCAATGCTGAGTGGTTGGCGATAGAACGCACGTTCCATCTGAAAACCGAGGGGGGTAATTCAAATGACAGCGTCAAATGACGAGCTGCATCAGGATGATGTCAGCCGACTGCATAAGATGGGCTATGCGCAGGAACTGTCCCGCACCATGGGCCATTTCTCCAACTTCGCCATTTCCTTTTCGATCATCTGTATCCTGTCCGGCGGCGTAAATTCGATAGCGCAGGGCTTAAGCGGCGCTGGGGGCGCTGCCTTGGGTATTGGCTGGATCGTCGGGGGGCTGGCGGCACTGATCTTTGCTCTGGGCATGGCGCAAATTGCGTCGGCCTTTCCGACCGCTGGAGGTCTCTATCACTGGAGCTCGATCCTCGGTGGACGGTTCTGGGGCTGGTTGACGGCGTGGATGAACCTTTTGGGCCTGATTACGGTGCTCGCCGCCATCAATGTCGGCACGTTCAACTTCTTCGTCGGAGCCTTTGGGAAATTGCTCGGCATCGAGGCGGGATATTTGCCGCAGTTGATCTTCATGATCACGGTCACCGGCCTGCACGCCCTGATCAATCACCTCGGCATCAAGTTTACAACGCGGCTGACCGATCTGTCTGGCTATCTGATCTTGGCGGGCACTGTGGTGCTGACGACCGTTCTATTCTTCTCTTCGCCTAGCCATGATTTCAGCCGGCTATGGACCTTCACCAACTATTCGGGCGATGCGGGCGGCGGGGTCTGGCCACAGAGCGGGTCGATGTATCTGGTCTTCTTCCTTGGCCTGCTGCTGCCGATCTACACCCTGACGGGCTATGACGCCTCTGCCCACACCTCCGAAGAGACGGTCGGGGCGGCCAAGCGCGTTCCAACGGCCATCATCCACTCGGTCTTCTGGGCGGCCCTGTTCGCTTGGATCTTCTCCTGCGTCTTCGTTATGGCCATCCCCGATATGGACGAGGCTGCCAAGCAGGGTTGGAATGTCTTCTTCTATGTGATGGATGCGCGGGTGCCTGAGGGCTTGAGAAACGCCCTCTATCTGATGATCTTTGTGGCCCAGTTTCTTTGCGGCTTGGCGACGGTCACCTCGGCCTCGCGGATGACCTATGCCTTTGCCCGTGATGACGGGTTGCCGGGCTCTAAATATCTGAAGGCCGTCAGCAAGCGTTGGCGCACCCCGGTGGCGGCGATCTGGACCACGGCCATCCTCGCCGTCGCTTTCACCGCCTATGCAGACGCCTATTCGACTGTCGTATCGGTGACCTCCATCGCGCTCTATCTTTCCTATGCCATGCCCATAGCTGCGGGCCTGTTCGCCTATGGTCGGACGTGGAAGGAGATGGGGCCTTGGGATATGGGGCCGATGTTCCGGGTTGTGGCGGTGCTCTGCATCCTCATGGCGGGCGTCATCTTCTATGTCGGCGTCCAGCCTCCGAACCAGTTGGCCCTCAAGGTGCTCGCCGCGATTGGCGTCCTGACCCTGCTGGCGTGGTTTGGCTTGGAATCCCGCCGTTTTAAGGGCCCACCGGTCGGTGATCGCATCGCCGAGCGTGCAGCGGCTATTTCTGAAGCCGAAGCGGCTTTGGACGCGAAATAGGCCTCTATCCACATTATGATGTCTGGCGGAGGGGAATCAAAACGCCCCTCCGCCGTTTCTTTTTCTGAGGCATGACCATGGCTGCGAACGCTCGCACGGACCAACACCCCCAGACAGCGGCGGATTTGAAGCGCTATGTCGAGCAGTCAGACCTGCCCTATGCCAAGGTCGGCGTGTTTGACATCGATGGCGTGCTGCGCGGCAAATATATGGCCAAGGACAAGCTGCTCTCGTCGCTAGAGGGCGGCTATGGCTTTTGCGACGTGGTCCTAGGCTGGGACAGCAATGACCAGCTCTATGACAACACCACCATGACCGGCTGGCACACGGCCTATCCGGATGCAGGGGTGAGGCTGCTGCCCGAAACCACGCGGCTCTTGCCCTTTGAAAACAACATGCCGCTGATCCTCAGCGA
>JBEGOG010000050.1:0-8379 GCA_041182125.1 Pseudomonadota bacterium | reverse complement strand
TACTGCCTCAGCCTAGCCGCCCAAGGCCTTGTCGATACGGGCCTTGATCACCTGCGAGGCGCGAAAACCGATAACGCGGCGCGGGTTGATGGTGGCCGGTTCGCCGGTCTTGGGGTTGCGGCCGATCCGTTCACGCTTGGCGCGGACTTGAAACACGCCAAAGCCCGAAAGCTTGACGGTTTGCCCCTGCTCCAAGGCCTCTGCGACCAGATCCAAGGTGCGCTCTACCAATGCAGCCCCGTCTTGGCGGGTCAAACCCACTTCCAAATGGACAGCTTCGCAAAGATCCGCGCGTGTCAGTGTTTCGCCCTTCATCAGGGAAGCCCCCACAGCCAGTTAACCTCGTAAGCTATTGCCCCGATTATTACGCCAAGTCAAAGGGTTCTGGCGAAAGGCCAAGCTTTCGCCTTACAGGCGTAGAACGCAGGCACCCCAGGTCAGGCCGCCGCCCATGGCTTCCAGCAGCAAAAGCTGCCCCGGCTGGATGCGTCCGTCCTCGATCCCATGGTTGAGCGCCAAGGGAATTGAGGCTGCAGAGGTGTTGGCGTGCAAGGCGACCGTTGAGATCACCTTACCTTCCGGGATCCCGACCCGCTTAGCCACGCCTTCCAAAATCCGCTGATTGGCCTGGTGGGGAATGAACCAGTCAACCTCGGCCATGGTGACGCCAGCGACTGCGGCAGAGGCTTCGATGGATTCAGAGATATTGACCACCGCATGGCGGAAGACCTGGTTGCCAAGCATCCGCAGATGCCCGACCGTCCCCGTGCTCGACGGTCCCCCATCGACAAAGAGAAGGTCCTTCTTGGATCCATCAGCCCGCAGCGCAAAGCCCAGCAGACCCCGATCACTGGTTCGCCCCTGCCCCATCTGCGGTTCAAGCACCACCGCGCCTGCGCCATCGCCAAACAGCACGCAGGTGCCGCGATCGGTCCAGTCCATCAGGCGGGTCATGGTCTCTGCGCCAATGACCAAGGCACATTTGGACAGGCCGCGCGCGACAAAGCCATCTGCGACCGACATGGCATAGACAAAGCCCGAACAGACGGCCTGCACATCAAAAGCGATGCCGACAGGCGCGCCGATCTTGTGCTGCACCATCGTCGCCACTGATGGAAAGGTCAGGTCCGGCGTCGTGGTCGCAACGATAATCAGATCAACGTCAGAAGCCTTGCGTCCTGCCGCCGCCAGAGCGCGCTGAGCGGCGACCGTGGCTAGATCGGAGGTAAACTCCCCTTCAGCGGCGCGGTGGCGCTGGCGAATGCCCGTGCGCTCGACGATCCACTCATCGTTGGTGTCGACAAACTTGGACAGGTCGGTGTTGGTGACGATGTCCGACGGCAGATAGCCCCCAACGCCAGTGACGACGCTGCGCAGGCTTGCAGATGAGGCGTCCGTCACTGAAGCAATTCCTCTGATCCGGCGGGCTGGGCCTCTGCGGGCGCATGGGCCAAAACATCGCTAAGCTGGCTCATGCTGGCCTTGAACTCTTCGGCATAGTGGCTGCGGGCCAGATTGGCGGCAACCTTGATGGCATTGGCAAAGCCGCGATCATCCGCGCCACCATGGCTCTTAACCACCACGCCATTGAGGCCTAATAATGGTCCACCATTGACCGTACTGGGGTCAAGCTTGGCGCGCATCTTTTTCAGGGCACCCGAGGCAATGACCGCGCCGATCTTGGACAACAGGCTCGAGGTTAAGGCCCCGCGCATTTCCGAGGCAAAGAACCGCGCCATGCCCTCGGCGGTTTTCAGCGCGACATTGCCGGTGAAGCCGTCCGTGACCACGACATCGACCGTGCCCTTGGCCAGATCATTGCCTTCGACAAAGCCGCGATAGTCCATGTTCAGATTAGATTCGCGCAGCAGCCTGTGCGCTTCGCGGACCTCTTCATGGCCCTTCTGATCTTCGGAGCCGACATTCAAGATGCCGACTGTAGGACGGGCTACACCGTGCATGGCCCGGTGATAGGCCTCGCCCATAATGGCAAATTCTACCAGTTGGGCCGCATCGCACTGAATATTAGCCCCAGCATCGAGTACGGTGCTGACGCCCTGCATGGTCGGCCAATTGGCGACGATGGCGGGCCGGTCCATATCTGCGGCCATGCGCAAGATCAGCTTGGACATGGCCATCAAGGCCCCGGTATTGCCAGCGGACACCGCGCCGTGGGCCTCACCCGTCTTGACCGCCTCGATGGCGTTCCAAAGGCTGGTGCCCTTGCCTCGGCGGAGAGCCTGGGCCGGCTTCTCGTCCATCGCCACCATCTTATCGGTGTGACGGATGTCGCAAACGGCCTTGGCGGCCGGATGCCGGTTCAACTCAGCGGCAATCAGCGCCTCGTCGCCGTGCAACAAAAACCGCACAGGAACATCGCGCAGGAGGCCAATCGCAATGGAGACACCGGACACCACAACAGAGGGACCGTGATCCCCGCCCATGGCATCAATAGAAATGACAAACCTATCGGTCACGCTGGCGCGAAAGCCTCTCGATTAAGATCCGCCCAACCCGCAGGGGTCGACCGAGACATCCCAACATTCCAAACACCGTTCTGGAAACGTCGGACAGAATGGATAGGCAAGGTCCCTTAAGACTCAGTTGCACCCGGTTTCAGCTTCCTTAGCACGGCGAAGGGCGAAAGCTCCACCTCTGGCTCTGGTGCCACGAACTCGACCCCAGGCTTGCGTGGGAATGGATCAATCGACAGGGACAGTTCCTCAAGCACATAGTGAGCCAGATCGACAATATTGTCCTCGAGCACGTCGGGCGGATCATCAGCCTCCGGATCAAAGGCGATTTCAACGACGTTTGGATCGGGCGCGTGCAGGCTGCCGACCGGAACGACGCGCACGCGGAACTCGCCCTTTAAGTCGGTCGAATAGTCTTCCAGCGTCACGCCGCAATTTTGGGTGACCGTACCGGACCAGCGCCCATCGATCTGCCCGCCATCATGCCAGCGCACCAGCTTGACCTCTGCCTCGAGCCGATCCAGCGAGACCAGTCCATAGAGCTTGGCGATCACGCGGCGCGCGGCCTCGTCCGGCACCAGTTGGCGAACCGACCCTTGGGCCGAAAATTCGCCAAGGCCCATTGGCGCTTTCCACAGGGCTTGTTCAGACGTCATGCGAAATCTCCGGCCAAATAACAGAGGCCTGTAACAGGCGATCCAAGGGCTGCTCAGCGAGGGCGGCAACGCAGCGCACGGCGTAATCGCTCAAGATCTGAACAGGGGCATCTTCAACATCAGCATACACAGTCCGCGCAAGTGTGGCTGAAAGTTCCGTCTGATCGGGCAGGCTGGCCAACGCAATATCATAGGCCTTGACCCGACCATAGAAGGCCTCGCCCAGCTTGCGCATCTTCTTGGCCATCGACAGGTCGCCGACGCCCATCTCACGTAGGGCCGAATCGAGGGCTTGGATATAGGCCCCGAACAGGGCTTGAGCGACCTCGGTCGCGACCTCGCCTTGCCCTTTTAGCCGATGGAGCAATAGGACGACATGCAGGCTGTAGAGTTCGAATCGCGCTTCGGTCTCATCGCGCACGCCGAAGCGGACATAGAAATCCGGCTGGCGTGCCTGCTGAACCGCGACGCTGTAAAGGGATCGGCCGGTTTTCACCGTTGGCCTCACCCCGAATAATTGTCCAAACCACCGCTTCAGAACCATGTTCGCCTCACTTCTGCCGCGAGCTACACTTAACGCGGCCATTGAACTAAGGGTCTGAGGACGCTAGGTCAAAGGCTGCACGAATGTATTTGGTGAATAGACCCATGTCCGCATCTGCCCGCACGACCAGATTGCCTGCACGCATCAAGGCTTTGACCTCCGCAGCCGTCCTCGCGATGTGCCTCGTGGGAGCCTCCGCCTGCACGCCGGTGACCTCCTTTGGTGGCTTCCAAGCCATCGAGGAAAAGCCGCAGGATGTGAAGCCGCAGATCGACACGCGGTCGATGGTTCTAGAGCGCTTGGGGTCGCCCTCGGCAGTTTCGACCTTCGATCCGAACATCTGGTTCTACATGTCGCAAACCACAGACCGGATCGCTTACTACCTGCCACAGGTGCGCGAACGCACCGTGGTTGCGATTAGCTTCGACAAGGACAGCGAACTGGTCACCAGCGTCAACACCTACTCCATCAGTGACGGTAAGGTCCTAGCCTACAGTACCCGCGAAACCCCGACCCGTGGCCGTGAAATGACCATCCTCGAACAGCTTCTGGGCAATGTGGGCCGCGGCGGCCTGCTGCCTCAGGATGAGGATCGCAACATGCCCGGCGGTCGCCGCGAATAGGCCAAACCAAACCTCTGAAATAAGAAAATACGCCCCGGAGATCGCTCTCCGGGGCGTTTTCAGTTCTGGCACCGGCCCTGCCCCGCCTCGCCGCTAGGCCAAGCAAGGCAGGACTAAGGCGACCGATCAGCCCGAGTGAGCCAAAACGGCCAGCAGCAGCAGCGCTACGATGTTGGCAATCTTGATCATGGGGTTCACGGCTGGACCGGACGTGTCCTTGTAAGGATCGCCAACCGTATCGCCGGTCACGGCAGCCTTGTGGGCTTCAGAGCCCTTGCCGCCATAGTTACCCTCTTCGATATATTTCTTGGCATTGTCCCAAGCACCGCCGCCTGAGGTCATCGAGATGGCCACGAACAGGCCGGTCACGATCACACCCATCAGCATCGCGCCCAGAGCCGAGAAGGCTTCTGCACGGCCCGCAATGGCTTGGATGACGAAGTACAGTGCGATAGGCGAAACCACGGGCAGCAAGGACGGGACAATCATTTCCCGAATTGCAGCCTTGGTCAGGATATCCACGGCCTTGGCGTAGTCAGGCTTGGCCTTGTACTCCATGATGCCGGGGATTTCACGGAACTGACGACGGACCTCTTCAACGACGGCCTCAGCCGCACGTCCAACGGCCGTCATCGACATGCCCCCGAACAGGAACGGCAGCAGACCACCGAAGAACAGACCAACCACGACGTAAGGGTTGGATAGGTCGAAGGCCACCTCGCCCATGCCCGCGAAATATGGGAACTCCGTGGCATTGGCCGCGAAGAACTTCAGGTCTTGGGTATAGGCTGCGAAAAGCACCAGAGCGCCAAGGCCAGCCGAACCGATGGCATAGCCCTTAGTGACGGCCTTGGTGGTGTTGCCCACGGCGTCCAGCGCATCAGTAGAGACACGAACCTCGTGCGGCAGACCGGCCATTTCGGCAATACCACCGGCATTGTCGGTGACAGGACCAAAGGCGTCGAGGGCGACAATGAACCCGGCCAGAGCCAGCATGGTCGTGGTGGCGATGGCCACGCCGAACAGGCCTGCAAACTGGAAGGTCAAGATGATGCCAACGATGATCGCAATCGCAGGAGCCGCAGTGGACTCTAGCGAAACGGCCAAGCCTTGGATCACGTTCGTGCCGTGACCCGAGACCGAAGCCTTGGCAACCGAGCGTACCGGACGGAAAGCCGTGCTGGTGTAGTACTCAGTGATAACGACGATGGCGGCGGTCACACCCAGACCCACAAGGCCGCAATAGAACAGCGCTTGAGCGTCTACCGACTTGCCTTGAATCATGACGGCGGCAGGCACGAGCTTATTGATAACGACATAGACGCCGACAACCGACAGAAGGCCGGTGACGATCAGGCCCTGATAGAGCGCGCCCATAATGTTCTGGCTCTTGCCCAGACGGACAAAGAAGGCCCCAACGATCGAGGCAGGAATACAGATACCGCAGATGGCCAGCGGCAACAGCATCATGGCATCGACCTCGGCTGTGCCGCGGAAGAAGATCGCTGCCAAAACCATGGTCGCAACCGTGGTCACGGCATAGGTTTCGAACAGGTCAGCGGCCATACCGGCGCAGTCGCCGACATTGTCACCGACATTGTCAGCGATGGTGGCGGGGTTGCGTGGGTCATCTTCGGGAATACCGGCTTCAACCTTGCCGACCATGTCGCCGCCCACGTCAGCACCCTTGGTAAAGATGCCGCCGCCGAGACGGGCGAAGATGGAGATGAGCGAAGCACCAAAGCCCAGCGCCACCATGCCATCGACCACTTCGCGGCTGGTCGCCACGAGGCCTTCGATCTTGGTCAGGTAAGCGAAATAGCCCGCAACGCCGATCAGGGCGAAGCCTGCCACCAGCATGCCTGTGATCGCGCCGGACTTGAACGCCATGCCCAAGCCCTTTTGCAAGCTTTCAGAGGCGGCCTGAGCCGTACGCACGTTCGCACGAACGGAAATCAGCATGCCGGCATAACCCGCCGCACCCGAAAGCACCGAACCGATGACGAAGCCAACAGCGGCCTTTGGGCCGATCAGGAAGTAAACAATGGCCAGAATGACCACGCCGACCACACCGATGGTCGTATATTGCCGACGCAGATAGGCTTGAGCGCCTTCCTGAATAGCAGCCGCGATTTCTTTCATCTTGTCATTGCCAGCCGAAGCTTGCATCAGCGTCGCAGTCTGTACGATGCCGTAAAGCACCGCCAAAAGACCGGCCGCTATGACCCACCAAATATACGAATCCATGCTGTAGAAGCCCCTTCCTGTTTATGCACAATCGACCTTTGGACCGTTTCAAAACGTCCAAAAGCCGGGTCCTTTAAGGACCTGTACGCCCGTTTCCTCGATTGAGAGCTTAAGCTGCCCTCTATTTACCGGGATGGACGTTGCCAAACATGTGGCGGCAAAGCAACCACTTGCCGTGGGAAGACTATGGCTTTGGTGCGAGCGGCTTGGATATCGGCGCGCGTGGCAAGCGCCTTTTGGGGTCTTGCCGCACAATTTGGATACTCGCGATCATTCGTGTGTCCATAAAGCTGGCTGCCTCGCGCTTAAGCACCGCCTTAACCAACGCTTCGTCAACACGATTGGGATCGCCGGGAACGCCGAGGTTCTGACGATGGGCAGCACGGACCAAAGCGTCACGATAATAGGGCTCTTGGACGACCAACCGGTAGAGATCAGCCTTGGGCGATAGTATGATCTTGATCGACAAGAACACATAGTTGACCAATCGCCCGTTCTCGATGATCGGCACAGCCACCGGAGACAAGGGGATCGACGGATCGATCTTGATCGTCGCAGCACCCCCCGCCGCCATGGCTGGGGTCGCGATGAACGCGGCAATCAAAGCTAGGACTTGGACTATTTTTCGCATGGAACCCTTTTACCAAAACGGGTTTAACCAGCAATTGCTATTCGCCGTGCTGATAGCCCAATGTGCGAGCATTCTGAACCACGCCGCGCCAAGACAGGGTCACGCCGGGCTCTGAGACGACCTTGCCGATAACCGTTACCTCTATCCCAAGGGCAGCGGCGTCCGTCATCAAGGCCTGGCAATGGCCAGACAGCACCGTACAGATCAGTTCATAATCATCGCCGCCCGTGACCAGGGCCAAGCGCGCCGCCACGGGATCGTCCTGCAGCGCGATCCATGCCAAGGTCGCCTCAGACAGCGGCACCTTCTCAAGGTCTATCGCGACGCCAACGACGCTGGCGGCTGCAACATGACCCCCATCGGCCGCCAACCCGTCCGACACATCGGCGCAAGCGGTCACGTGGGCGCGCAAGGCTTGGCCAAGTCCAAGGCGTGGGCGAGGATGATGATAGCGATCTTCCAAGGCAAGATTCTGCTCAGGCGTGAGCATCGGCAGCCGCCCTTGCGCCGCCAAAAGCCCCAAATAGCCATCACCGATCGTGCCTGTGACCATCAGAACCTCACCGATTCGCGCACCTTTGCGTCGAATCATCTGACCCTGCGGCACCCAACCCAGAGCGGTTAGGCTTAGAGTCAGCGGGCCTGGCGTCGCGGTCGTGTCGCCCCCGAAAAGAGCCAGACCGAACTGAGACAGGTCCTCTGCGAGCGCCTTAGCAAACTGGTCGCGTGCATCGGAACTGTAGTGCGGTGGCCAACTGACCGCGAGGAAACAGCCATAGGGCTCAGCCCCCTTGGCCGCCAAATCCGACAGATTGGTCCGCAAGAGCTTACGCGCGATCCGATCAGGCCGCTCGCCGGCGAGAAAGTGCACGCCCTCAACCAGCGCGTCCTTGGTGACAACCAGATCAAAGCCGGGACGAGACGGAATGACCGCCGCGTCGTCCATCAACTCAAGGGCCTCTGGCGCACCAAAGGTTAAGGGGCGAAAGCGCCGGGCGATGTCTTTAAACTCGTCCGACACCGGTCGCTCCAATCAGCCGCGCTCGTCGCGGGCAATGCCGTCCAGCGCGCCATTGACGAAGCCGGGCTCAACCCCCTCAAAGAAGGACTTGGCGATCTCGACATATTCATCAATCACGATCTCGGTCGGGATGTCTTGCAGCGTGCTCAACTCATAAGCCCCTGCCCGCAAAATCGAGCGGAC
>JBEGOG010000049.1:0-8918 GCA_041182125.1 Pseudomonadota bacterium | reverse complement strand
CGACTTTGACGCGGGGTGGAGCAGCCCGGTAGCTCGTCAGGCTCATAACCTGAAGGTCACAGGTTCAAATCCTGTCCCCGCACCCAAAGCGTTACATTCTTAATCCATTTTCTGTAGCTCTAGATCAGCTTTGGGCTTGATTTCTGATCACAAAATCACAAGCTAATCCCTTAATATTCAAGGGAATTACCTATGGCTACGTTGATCAAAGTTCAAACGACCGTCAAGGCCCCACTGGCTGACGTATGGCGCGCCTATACGTCCGGTGACGATATCGTCCAGTGGAACGCTGCGTCTGACGATTGGCACACGACGCGGGCCAAGGTGGATCTGCGGGTTGGTGGGGCGTTTTTCTATCGGATGGAGGCTAAAGACGGGAGCGATGGCTTTGATTTCGCCGGAACCTATCGAGTCGTCGAGCCGGAGCGGATGTTGGCCTATGAATTTTGGGATCGAACCGCGCAGGTAGACTTCGCCGATGGTCCAGAGGGCGTCACCGTCACCGTAACCTTGTAACCTTTGATCCGGAAACGGAGAACCCTGTAGAGATGCAAGAGCAAGGCTGGCAGGCTATCTTGACCCGGTTCAAACACCATGTTGAGGCCAAAACCCAGGGTTGTATCTCTTTCAAGCACTTGGTTTGACGGCATATGGATCGGTTGAGGTGGGGATCCACTGTTACGATTGACCCGCTGATCCCCCATTGACTCCCCCGCTCATCCAGCTTGCACTGTCCCAAAGGCCTCGACACAGAGGGCAGGGTTAGGGAGTGCTATGATGGACGGATTTTCAGCGCCGAAGTCTAAGGGTGCGATTGATCCTTGGGGCTTGCCTTTGGAGGGGTTGGACCCCAGCCGGGCGGAGCTGTTTCAGGATGGCTCGCACTTGGAGTTTTTCAAGCGGCTGCGCCAAGAATCACCGGTTCACTATACGCCTCAGAGCCAGTTTGGGGCCTTTTGGTCGATCACGCGGTTCCACGACATTATGGCGGTGGACACCAACCATCAGGTCTTTTCGTCGGACCGCGACATTGTCATTGGCGACAATCCAGAGGGCTTTGCGCCTCTGAACTTCATTGCCATGGACCCGCCCAAGCATGATGTGCAGCGGCGGGCGGCGACGCCGGCGGTTTCGCCTCGGCGGTTGCAGGACCTTGAGGTGCTGATCCGTCAGCGGGTCTGTGCGATCTTGGACAGTTTGCCGGTCGGCGAAACCTTTAATTGGGTTGATCGGGTGTCGATTGAGCTGACCACCCAGATGCTCGCCACCCTGTTTGATTTTCCGTGGGAGGACCGTCACCTGCTGCCGTTCTGGTCGGATGTGGTGACGGCGTCGGAGACGGTGGGCGTGGCGGTCGATATGGCCCAGCGTGAGCGGACCTTGATGGAGTGCCTCAGCTATTTCACCACCCTGTGGCATGAGCGGGCGGCGGCTGAGCCTCAGTTCGACTTCATTTCGCTCTTGGCCCACAATCCTGACACCAAGGATATGGTCAATGATCCGATGGAGTTTTTGGGCAATCTGATCCTGCTGATCGTCGGCGGTAATGATACGACGCGCAACTCGATCTCAGGTGGGGTCTTGGCCCTGAACCAGTTTCCAGGGGAATATGACAAGCTGAGGGCCGATCCGAGCCTGATCCCGAACATGATCTCGGAGATCATCCGTTGGCAGACGCCGCTGGCCCATATGCGCCGTACCGCGACCCAAGATATTGAGTTCCAAGGCCAGCAGATCCGCAAGGGTGACCGGGTGGTGATGTGGTACATTTCGGGCAACCGCGACGATGAGGTCATTGAGCGGGCCGATGAGTTCATCATCGACCGCGACCGCGCCCGTCAGCACCTGTCCTTTGGCTTTGGCATCCATCGCTGCATGGGCAACCGGGTTGCCGAGATGCAGCTGCGTATCCTGTGGGAAGAGATCATGGCGCGCTTTGAGCGGGTCGAGGTGGTGGGTGAGCCGGTGCGCTTGGCCAATAATTTCGTGCTGGGCTATACGGACCTGCCGGTGCGACTGACGGCTAAGGCCTAAAGATAGGGCGAGGATGGGCCTAGGGGGGCCTAAAGATCGAGTGTCACCACCACCGGCACGTGGTCAGAGGGCTTTTCGCGGCCGCGCACGTGGCCGTGGATCTCGCAGCCCGTCAGCCGATCGGCTGCCTGCGCTGACAGCAGCATATGATCAATGCGGATGCCGTTATTTCTCGGCCAAGCGCCAGCCTGATAGTCCCAGAAGGTATAGGCGTGCTCAGTGCCGACGATCTGCTTGTGTGCCTCGGTTAAACCCAGCCATTGCAGTTCGCGAAAGGCGGCGCGGCTTTCGGGCTGGAACAGGGCGTCGCTCGCCCAGGCCGCAGGGTCGTAACAGTCGCTTGGCTCGGGAATGACATTGTAGTCGCCCGCCAGCACCAGCGGCTCTTCGTGGGTGAGCAGAGATTGGGCATGGGCCTTCAGTCGGGCCATCCATGCCAGCTTATAGGTGAATTTCTCGGTCCCAATCGGGTTGCCATTAGGCAGGTAGATCCCGCCGACTCGCACCGGCTTGGGCGCGCCGATCAGGGCCTCGATATAGCGCGCCTGTTCGTCGGTCTCATCACCGGGCAGGCCGCGGCGGATATCCTCCATCGGATATTTCGATAGGAGGGCCACGCCATTATAGGTTTTCTGCCCATGGACAGCGACATTATAACCCAAGGATTCAAAGGCTTCAGACGGAAACTTGTCATCGACACACTTGATCTCTTGCAGGCAGGCGACGTCGGGATTGGCCTCTTTGAACCAGTCCAGAACCCCTTCGAGGCGGGCATTGATCGAGTTGACGTTCCAGGTGGCTATTTTCATCTTTTTCTCTATTCAATCGATGCCAAATTAATATCAGATATTTCAAATCTGACGCGAAAATCGGTCGCTGTGAAAATAACTTTCACGGCGCGTTAATTTGTTAGGCGAAGTTGAGCTGTTCTACGCTGATCGCGGCCTTTGAAGTACAATTGAAGATTTATATTCAGGAGAATAATTTCTCTCATATTCAATAATATCTTTTGTAAGTTGGTCTTCTTTGCAATATTTTATCAAAGATTGTTGATCGTTTTTTGAATCTTCACTATATAAATATATTACAAAATCGCTATTCCTATTCAACTTATCTAAAATTTTTAAAACTATAACACTGTCTATAATTACAGGGCGAGGATCGGATCGATCTATTCGGTGTGAAATTATTTTGCCTATTTCTTCGATTCTATACTCTAGTCCTCCAGATTCAGAGTTCAGAAATAAGTCAGCTTCAACAAGAGAAACATTGAAACGATACGCTAGATATCTGCCAAGGCTGGTTTTTCCAGACCCCATGGGGCCATGTATAGCTATAATTTTACCAGGTAGATTTTCAAGAATTGGCTTCAGGCACTTTGCTGCCTCTCGATAATAAGGATATCGGGTAGGGCGCATCAATGTCTCCTATATTTAGGAGATATTTTTATCCCAAATCGATCTATTGAGAAGTTTTTTGTGAAAGATTCAATAGATAGTAATAAATACTAACTCATATAGAAAAGCTCACCCCGCAGCCGCAGCTGGACTTGGCGTTCGGATTGCGGACCCGGAATTCGGCGACGGCCAGTTCATCCACAAAGTCGATCTCTGAGCCAATCAGCAGGCCGAGCGATACGGGATCGATCAGGGCCACAGCCTCATCACGCTGGATGCGTAGATCATCTTCTTCGGCCTGTTCGATCAGATCGAAATTGTACTGAAAGCCAGAACAGCCGCCAGCATCCACGGCGACGCGCAACATCAAGGCGCGACCTTCGCTAGCGCTTAAGGCCTTAATCCGGGCGGCGGCTGCCGGGGACAGGGTCACGGGCAGGGACGGGGTTCGGGCCGATGGCAGGGTGATTGTCGCGGTTGACATGGCCGGTTATGGACTTTTCTGATGCCGAAGAGGCGAAACGGGTTTGTAACCTCTATATGATAACTCAACTTCGCCCAACAACGGGGCGATATGTGGAAATAATTGGTGGGCGCGGATTTGAGCGAACCCTCTGGAAACCCAAATGGCGATTTTTCATCCCCCCGCGCGTGTCCTGTTTGCCGAGAACCCTGACCATTCCAAGGGGCGCCAGTTCAAGGAAGAGGAGAGCCGCACGCGCACGCCCTTTGCCCGCGACCGGGATCGGATCATCCATGCTTCGGCCTTTCGCCGGTTGAAGGAAAAGACGCAGGTCTTTGTCGCCCACGAAGGCGATCACTTCCGCACCCGCCTGACCCATTCGCTCGAGGTTGCCCAAGTCGCGCGGTCCATCGCCACGGCTATGGGGCTGGATGCGGATCTCAGCGAAACCATCGCTCTGGCCCATGATCTTGGCCACCCGCCTTTTGGCCATGCGGGCGAAGATGAGCTGCAAAAGGGCATGGAGCCCTATGGCGGCTTTGACCACAACGTCCAGACCTTCCGGGTGATCAGCAAGCTAGAGCACCGCTATCCCGACTTTGAAGGGCTGAACCTGACGTGGGAGACCCTCGAAGGGATCGTCAAACATAATGGTCCGGTGATCGACAAGCTCAGCCGCCCGTCGTGGAGCGCCATTGCTGAGTTTGATGCGGACTATGACCTTGGACTTGGAACCTGGGCCTCGGCGGAAGCGCAGGTCGCGGCCTTGGCTGATGATATAGCCTACAATAATCACGATGTTGATGACGGCTTGGCGGCGGGCCTGTTCCAGATCGAAGAACTGCTCGACATTCCCTTGATCGGTCCGGAATTGCGCGCCGTTCAGGCCGAGCGTCCGGGGCTGGATGACCGCTTGACCCGCCTAGAGGCCGTGCGCCGCATGATCGGAGTGATGGTCAATGATGTGATGGCTGAGACTCAGCGCCGCGCCAGCGAAGAGGGCGTGGATTCGCCCGATGCCGTTCGGCATATGTCGCGCGCGCTCGTCGCCTTCTCGGCCGACATGGCCGAGGATCTGGCCGTTCTGCGCGCCTTCCTCCACACCCGCATGTATCATCACTGGCGCGTTAATCGCACCCGCAGCCAAGCGCGCCGTATTCTTGCCGATATGTTCCAGCTCTTTATGGAGGAGCCAGACGTTCTGCCCCGTGAATGGCTGGTTCGGGCTCAGGAACGCGATGATGTAGGAAAGGCCCGCGTGGTCTGCGACTATATTGCGGGCATGACCGACCGGTTCGCGATCGAGGAGCACCGCAAGCTGTTCCAGCTTGAGATCTGGAACTGAGCCTCGGCCCAAGCCATCGGTTCAGCCGAAGGCGCGGGTCGGCTAGACTGTCTCGCTAGAAAGCGATTCGATTCGCTTGCCCCTTTTGTTTTGATGATGGCCAATTTGGCTTTCGGAGCCTCTGCGATGTCTGAATTCGATCGCGGCGCCTACACGCCACAGACCGACTCTCCTCTGTCCTTCGATGCGCGGACACCAAGGCGGCCGGGTGGGCGTCCCTTGCCCATGGCTCTGTTGGTCAGTTGCCTGATCCTCGCGGTTCTGATTGTGGCCATCGTCCTGTTCTATCGCAGCGGCGTGCGCAGCGCCGGTCAGGCCCCGCAACCTGTCGGCGCTCCGGTTTCGGCCATGAAAGCAGCGCCCTCGGCAGCAGACCAGCCCGTCGATGCGGCCGCGGGCCTGCAAGTCTATAAGGCTGAAGCCCCGGACGCGGTCGAGCCGCCCCCAACCTTCACGCCCGGTCCTGAGCAGCCGGGAGCGCGTCCAGTTGCACCGGCACAGAACGCCGCTTTGCCTGCTGCTGCGCCTGCCGGGGCACCATTGGCCACCGCGCCCTTGCCTGTTACGCCTCTGCCGGTGAAGCCCCTTCCCGTAAAGCCGCTTGCGGCAACCGCGCCAGCGGCTCAGCCCAAGCCCGCACCCGCCGCGCCGGTCGCGGTCAAGGCCCCGCCTGTGGCCAAGTCCGTCGCTGCTAAGCCTGTCGAAACCAAGCCTGCAGTCGCTAAAGCTGCCGCTACGCCTCCAGCGGCCAAGGGCAATGTCTATATCCAGATCGGTGCCTTCTCGACGGCGGCTCTGGCCGACAAGGGCTGGAGCGACATCGCTAAGGCCTTCCCCAAACCCATGGCGGGTAAGACCAAGTCGGTTGTGCCGCTGCAAAAGGATGGGGCAACCCTCTACCGCACCGCCATTGGGGGCTTTGGCTCTAAGGCTGATGCGGATGCCTTCTGCGCCAGCCTCAAGGCTGCGGGTAAGACCTGTTTTGTTAAGGCCAATTAGGAACCTGACACCATGACCTCACGGGCCTGTATCCTTGGCTGCGCTGGAACGGTCCTGAGCGATCAGGAACGGGCCTTCTTCCGCGATGTGCGTCCTTGGGGGTTTATCCTCTTTGCCCGCAATATCGAGACGGCGGACCAGACCCGCGCCCTGATTGCCGCCTTGCGCGAGGCTGCCGATGACGAGGGGGCCTTGGTCTTTGTCGATCAGGAGGGTGGCCGGGTTCAGCGCCTGCGTCCGCCCCTCGCGCTCAATCGCAGGCCCGCTGAACCGTTCGGTGCGCTCTATGCCACCGATCCGGTATCCGCCCTTGAAGCGGTGCGGTTGAACCATCGTCTTCTCGCCCACGAGCTGACAGCGCTTGGCTTTGACGCCGATTGCGCACCGTGCCTAGACCTGCGCCATCCCGGTGCCCACGACATCATTGGCAACCGTTCCTTTTCGCAGGATCCAGCGGTGGTTGCCGCCCTTGGTCAAGCGGCGATGGATGGCCTGATGCAGGGCGGCGTCGCGCCCGTGATCAAGCATATTCCCGGCCATGGCCGCGCCTTTGCCGACAGCCATCTGGAACTGCCCGTCGTTGAGACCAGCCGCGCGGAACTCGAAGCCAGTGATTTTGCGCCGTTCAAGGCCCTCAAAGGCGCGTCCATGGCTATGACCGCCCACGTCGTCTTTACGGCCATCGACCCAGCGGCCTGCGCCACCGTCTCATCCACCGTGACCCAAGAGATCATTCGCGGCCATATGGGCTTTGACGGTCTCTTGATGAGCGATGACCTGTCAATGAACGCGCTGGGCGGCAGCTTTGCCAGCCGCACCCAAGCCTCGCTCGCAGCCGGGTCTGACGTCGTGCTCCATTGCAATGGCGATCCCGCTGAAATGATCGAGATCGTCAGCAAGGTACCCGAACTGTCTGGCCGTGCGGTCGAGCGGGCCGCCACTGCCCGGGCCTGCGCCCGTCAGGTGCAGCCCTTCGATGCCGCTGAGGCTGAAGCCTATCTGGCCCGCTTGGGGCTGGCGGGTGCCACCGCATGAGCACAGGCTTTCAGCCCCGTCTCGATTTTGAAGCTGCCGCTTCGGCGGCGGAAGATGGCGACGCGCTGATTATCGACATTGAGGGCTATGAAGGCCCCCTGCATGTGCTGCTGGCTCTGGCCCGCACGCAGAAGGTCGACCTGATGAAGCTGTCGGTCATGAAGTTGGCTGAACAATATCTCGCCTTCGTCAATCAGGCCCGCCGGGTCCGGTTCTCCTTGGCGGCGGACTATCTGGTGATGGCCAGTTGGCTGGCCTATCTGAAATCGCGGCTGATGCTGCCTAAGCCTGAGCGCAAGCCAGAAGAGGGCCCGCCGCCAGAGGATATGGCCGCCGCTCTGGCCTTTCGACTGGCCAAGCTGGATGTCATGCGCCGGGCGGTCGAAGAGCTGAATAAGCGTCCGCAGCTTCGCCGGGACGTGTTCATGCGCGGTGATCCGCAGGCCGTGAAGATCGTCTCCCATAGCCGCCTAACCGGCGAGCTTTATGAACTGGTCCAGGCCTATGTCGAGCAGCGCCGCCGCGAAGTGGTGCGCTATTATCATCCCCGTGCCCCGCAGGCCTATCCTTTGGACGATGCGCGGGTGCGTCTGCGTCATAAGTTGCCGGAACTGACCGGTTGGACCTCGCTTGAGGATGTCGCGCCGCACAGTATTGATCTGGGGCTCGATGAGGGGCCAAGCCGGGCCTCCTATGTGGCCTCAACCCTGTCGGCCAGTCTCGAACTGGTCAAGGAAGGCGCGCTCGAAGCGCGTCAAATTCAGGCCTTTGCCGAGGTCTATATTCGCGCGCGCACCTCAGCCCGGGTGGATGATCTGGTCGTCGATGAGGCGCAAGCATGAGTGATCTGGAAACCACGGAACGCTCGGTCGAGGCTCTGCTCTTTGCCGCCGCTGAGCCCCTGTCGGCCAGCGACTTGGCACGCCGTCTGCCCGATGGCGCGGATGTCGGGCGGGCACTGATGGCGCTTAAGCAGCGTTATGTCGGGCGCGGTATCGAACTGGCCTGCGTCGCGGATCGCTGGCGGTTCCAGACGGCAGAAGACCTGTCCTATCTGATGACCGAGGAACGCGAGGAGCCGCGCCGTCTGTCGCGGGCAGCGCAAGAGACCCTCGCCATCATCGCCTATCACCAACCCGTCACCCGCGCCGAGATCGAGCAGATCCGAGGCGTTCAGGCCAGCCGAGGCACGCTGGATGTGCTTTTAGAGCTTGGCATGGTGCGCTTGAGGGGCCGCAGGCGTTCTCCGGGCAGGCCCGTGACCTACGGCACCTCTGATCTGTTTCTTGAGCACTATGGCCTAGCCAGCCTGGGTGACTTGCCCGGTGCAGCG
This sequence comes from Pseudomonadota bacterium, assembly GCA_041182125.1. Lineage (GTDB taxonomy): Bacteria > Pseudomonadota > Alphaproteobacteria > Caulobacterales > Caulobacteraceae > CAISGS01. The sequence continues at coordinate 312 of JBEGOG010000049.1, read as the reverse complement.
GACATGAAGGCGCTCGGGCTTCTGGGCATGGATCTGCCGCAGGACTTCCATGTGCCTGATCCGACTGGCGGCGGCGACGACGAGGATCCGATCGACGCCGAGGACAGCCCCGAATTCCATCAGGACTTCCTGCTCGAGGGCTAGGCCCCGCTATAGTCGTTGCGGCTTTCGCGGCGTCCAATGTCGCTCACGGGGTGGTGCAGGCGCTCAAGGGCGGACTTCATGGCGACAAAGCCTGCGCGCACGGCAGGATCGAAAGCCTCCCAATCGCGAATGTCGATGCCCGAGAGGTTTGGAACCACGAGCACGTCG
>JBEGOG010000048.1:0-8925 GCA_041182125.1 Pseudomonadota bacterium | reverse complement strand
CGACGTCATTGCTTGACCCTTCGTCACCGTTGCAAAGCCTGCACAGGACCTTAACGTGACCCCGAACAAAGCGATATGGCCGCGACAGACGGTTTGAGCTGGTGTGGAAACGACAGAGCGAAGGACAACAGACATGACCTTGACCCGCGGGGACGACTATCCCCTTCACCAGACCCCTGAGCCCATCGCCTATTCCGGCACCGACCGGAACTTTTATGACCGCTATTTCTTCAATGGCTATGCTGCTGAAGGCGATCGGATGTTCGCGGTGGCCCTTGGTGTCTATCCGCATCTGAACGTGATTGATGCCCATTTCAGCGTTATCCGGGACGGGGTGCAGGTCTGTCTCCATGCCAGCGCCTGCCTCAATATGGAGCGGATGAACATCGCCGCTGGCCCGATCAGCATTGAGATCCAAGAGCCCCTGCAAAGGCTCCGGGTCATTGTCGATGACGCCCAGCACGGCATTAAGGCCGATATCGAATTTGTCGGCCGGTCCTTCCCGATTGAAACGCTTCATGCGCCGCATCGGTCCCCGGTCCTTCATGGACTATACCCGCTTGACCCAGAACGGCCACTATACGGGCTGGATCGAAGTGGACGGCAAGCGTGAGAGCGTTGATGGCTTTGCAGGGACCCGCGATCGGTCTTGGGGTGTGCGTCCCGTCGGTTCGCGCGATCCGCAAGAGATGATGCCGCCCGCCCCGATGCAGTTCTATTGGCTCTGGTCGCCGACCAGCTTTGAGGATGGCAGCTTCTTCTTCCACACCAATGATGACGCTCACGGTCGGCCTTGGAACACGCGCGCGGTCTGGGCAGCGGATCAGTCCAATGCGGAGGAACATGCCCACTTTGAAGCTGCCAAGGCCAAGGTCGAATGGAAGTCTGGCACCCGTCACGCCACCCGCGCGGTCATTGAACTGGTCGATGAGGATGGGGGTAAGGGGTCTGTGACCTTTGAGCCTGAACATCAGGTCTATATGCGCGGCATCGGCTATACCCACCCAACCTGGGGCCACGGCATCTCGCACGGCATGCTCGAGGTCGAGCGGGAGGACATCATCCTGAAGGATGTCGATGTCCAGCAGATGCATAATCTGCACATCCAAGCCATCTCCAAGGTCACATATGTCGATGCCCATGGCCGCACGCGGGTTGGCCGCGGGGTGCTGGAGCAGTTGGTGATGGGGGCCTATGAGCCTGCAGGCTTCACCGGCGTGGCGGACTTTGCAAAATGAGTTTAGCCGATCAACTGTCGGCCTATCTTGGCCGCCTTTGGGACCGTCCGGTGCAGGTGCTCGACCTGACCCGGATCCCCGGCGGTGCGAGCCGTGAAACCTATCGCTTCGACGTCGAGGTCGACGGCGAGCGCAAGGGCCTGATCCTGCGCCGCGACCCGGTCGGTAGCCTGATCGACACGGACCGGCGGCTAGAGTTTCTCGCCTATCAGTCCTTCTTTGGTCGCGGGGTTCCTGCGCCTGAGCCGGTCGCGCTGGAAATGGCTGAGACCGAGTTGGAACGGCCCTTCTTCATCATGGGCCGCATTGATGGGGGCAAGGCCGCCAGTCCCTTCACCGTCGATCCCTATGCCGCACATGCCGCGACCATCGGCGAGCAGTTCTTCTCGATCCTGGGCACGATTGCCAAGGCCGATCCGGTCGGCCTGCCGATCAGTGACGTGGCTGAAATGCCCGACGCGGCAGCCTGTTGGTCCAAGGAACTGGACTATTGGGCGAACGTGATTGAGACCGATCAACTCCATCCTCAGCCCATTGTCTGGGCGGCGATCCGCAAGCTTCGTCGCAATCCCCCGCCGCCCGCGCAGAAGATCAGTGTCGTCCACGGCGACTATCGCACCGGCAACTTCCTGCATGACGGCGAGGGCAAGATCATCGCCATCCTCGATTGGGAAATGGCCCATCTGGGCGATCCGATGGAAGATCTCGGCTGGGCCATCGATCCGCTCTGGGGGCATTTTGATCCCGACAAGGTCGGAGGCATGATGCCGCGCGCTGAGGCCTTGGCGCTCTGGGAACAGGTCAGCGGTCTTACGGTCGATGAGCGGGCGCTGGACTGGTGGTCGCTGTTCAATGCCGTCAAGGGCCAGGCCATCTGGACCTCGTCGGCCCGTGAATATCGCGACAGCGGCGGCAAGGACCCGGTTCTAGCCCTATCAGGTTGGTACACGGCCCGTCGTCACGACAAGATCATTGCTGATCGCCTCGCAACCTTGGAGGGCTGGGCATGACCCCAACGGCCGCAGAAGTTCTGGTGGGCAATTTCATGGCTCTGGTCGAGCCGCCGCCGCAGGAATCGGTGGGGGACTATATGGCCAGCCGTATTTCGGTCATTGGCATGAACTCCCTGCTCGCCAGCCAAGAGGTCGAAATGGGCGCAGCGGTTCGGGTCTGGGAGAACGAGGCCATATCCGCCGTTCTATCGAAGGCCGGTGCGCCGCTTGCCGCTTCGACTGAGGATCTCTCGATCACGGCCTTGGACGCTTTGAATGCCAAGCTTCGTCTGGCCCTCATCGCGGTTCACGAGGCGGTTGAGGCGAAGGGTGACGTCGCACTGGATCGCGAGATCTTGACCCTCTATCAGGCGATGGCCGACAGACGGATGCTGGTTCTGCCGGTGATGCCGGGAAGCTGAGCGATCTTGTCGACCGACTCTGCTAGGGCAGGTCCATGAAACATTGGATGCCCCTTGGCCTTTTCTACGCCACCATCTTCACGGTGATGGGGATCAGCACGCCGTTCATGCCCGCTTGGTTTCGGGCTGAGGGTCTGAGCGGTGCGCAGATCGGCCTGATCCTATCGGCTCCCATGATCGCGCGTACGGTGACGGGGCCGCTTATCGCGCTTTGGGCTGACAGTTTCAGGCTGCGACGCACGCCAATCATGATTTTGGCGGCAGGTTCGGCCATCGCCTATGGGGCCATTTCGCTGTTAGAGGGCTTTTGGTTCTGGTTTGCGGCCTGGTTTGTGGCCTCGTCTCTGGTCGCCACCCTTCCGCCCCTCACCGACGTTTTGGGCCTGAGGATGGCGCGGCGAGAAGGCTTTGCCTATGGCTGGCCGCGCGGGATCGGGTCGGTCGCCTTTGTGCTGGCCAATATCGGGATGGGGTGGGCGCTGACCCTCTTTTCCCACCAAGCGATCCTCTATGCGACCATAGGCTTTTCCGCCCTGTGCGGCCTTGGCGCTTGGATTCTGCTGCCCCCTGAGCCGGTGCAAGAGGGCGCGCAACTGAACAGTCGCGATCGTCTGAAGGGCCTCGGCAATCTGTTCCAGAGCCCAATGTTTCTGTGGGCCATCTTTTCCAGCGGGCTGATCCAGGCGGCCCACGCCTTCTATTACGCCTTCTCCACCCTGATCTGGCAGGCCCAAGGCATCCCGGCCAGCACCATTGGCGCACTTTGGGGCTGGGGGGTGATCGCTGAGGTCGGCTTTATGTGGTTCCTCGAGGGGGTGCGCAGGCGACTTGGGCCTGAGACCATGCTGATCATCGGCGGGGTCTGCGCGGTCCTGCGCTGGATCGCGATGGGCTTTTCGCCGCCGGTTCCGGTCCTGTTTGCCCTTCAGGCGCTGCACGCCTTGACCTTCGCGGCGGTGTTCATGGCCTCCTTGCCCCTCATTGAGCGCCACAGCCCGCCTGAAAGCGCCTCGGCTGCCCAGGTGGTCAATTCGGCCCTGTCGAGTGGTCTGTTGATCGGCCTCGCCACCAGCGTCTCCGGCCCCCTGTTCGACCATGTCGGCGCGCGGGGCTATTGGGCGATGGCGCTGATGGCTCTAGCCGGATTGGTGGTGGCGCTTAAGCTTCGGAGATTGACGGTCGGCGGGACGGTGTAAGCCAAAACAAGGCACCCATCTGCCCTTCGGGCCACTTCCCCCAAGAGGGGAAGATCCTGTTTTTAAGTCTTCCCCCTTTGGGGGAAGTCCCGGCGAAGCCGGGGTAAGGGCCTATGGTCCGCTGAACTCGTTTAGCGCTTCAGCGATCGCCGCCATCGCTTCATCCCAAGCTCCAAATCGGCTCAGAAGCTGGACCTTAACCCTTGGATAGCTTGGATAATGATCAGTTCCGAACAGGGGCCATGAGGCGGGCGGCATATAGACGAGGACCGCAGAACCGCTGGCGGCGGCCAGATTGGTCGTCGCGGTCGCGGGGCCGATGGTCAGGTCAAGCGCAGCACAGAGGGCCGCAACCCCTTCGAGTTCATCCTTCTGATCAAGGCTCGGTGGTACTGCAACCTGTACGCCCATCTGTTCGGCAATGGCGCGAAGATCGTCTTCGGCCCGGCCATATTGCAGGCTGATGAACTGAACGCCGGGCGTCGTCAGGATCGGCTCCCAAGCGCTGAGCGGCGCGAAATAGCGGGCGCGGTTGAGGTCAACCAGCAGGCTTTTCCACAGGATTCCGACCTTACGCCCCCCACCCAATGAGGTCAGCCAATTGCGCCAATAGATAACACGCTCGGGATCAGGCTTCAGGAATGGAGCCGCCCCCCCGAAACTGGCGGCGTCAGGCCTAAGGGCGGCCATAGCTGTGCCCAACGGTGCCCATAGGTCTGGAGCCTGCCCCCTGTCGAAAGCGGTCTCTATACCGCGCAGGCCCCGACCCTTGGCCCGGCCGGTCGTGTGGGGCACGATCTGGGCGGTAGGAAAGGATCGCGCGCCAAGGGTTCGCAGCCTTGGATCTAGCGCGAGGGTCAAGCGCCCCTTTGGTCCGAGGGCGGTCAATATGTCGGGCACGGTTTGGGCAAATAGGATCTCATCGCCCAGCCCCTGCTCGCCGATCAAGAGCAGATGGTGCCCTTCAATCGCACTGCCCGCGTGCCATTGGGGATAGGGGAGGGGGAAGGCGGTTGCGTCTTCATAGGACAGGTCATGCCGCGCCTCATAGGCCTGCCATCCTTCGGCCAGACGCCCGGCGACGAACAGGCGCTTGGCTTGGGCCACCCGGGCCGTCGCGCGCAGAGGCGGTGGTGCATCGGCGATCGAACCTTGGCCTTCAATCAGCGCAACATTCTGCTTTTCCTTATCAAATCCGGCTGTGGACATAAGGGCATCGGCAAGAGCGATCCGCGCCTGTCCCATGCTGGGGTCGAGCCGAAGCGCCTCACCAAGGAAGGTTGCGGCCTCGTCCATCCGGCCGTCGCTAAAGAGAATCAAGCCGAGTGTGTTCCAAAGGATGGGTTCGGTAGGATGGGCTTCGAGCGCCGTGGTCAGGGTGGCGATAGCCGCAGGCAGGTTCATCTGACTGGCTTGCGCTAGGGCGAGGCTATTGATGATATTGATCGAACCAGGGTCCTGCTGTCGGCAGGTCTGTAGCAGTCGTTCGGCGACGGCAAAGAGGTCAAGGCTCATCGCCAAACGGGCCAGATCTACGCCAATGTTCGGCTGATCGGGGGCAAGGCTCATGGCCTGCTGATAGGCATCTAGCGCGGCGCTATTGTCTGAAAGGGCCTCGGCGGCGAGCGCAAGAAGGTGCCAAGCGGCGGCCAATTCGGGCTGCCGTTTTACGGCCATTTCTGCCATCGAGCGTGCCTTGTCGGCACGGCCTGCGGCAAGGTGCAACTGTCCCTCGCGCACCATGGCGGCGGCATTGACAGGTTTGGTCCTGCGCTGTCGAGGAAGGGCCATCGCCAAGCTCTCAGTGGTCGAGCCCGCAGCTCATCCAACGATCTGAGGTGATTTGGTTTAACGAGCGCTTAAATGAGACGGCCTGTTCGCTCACAGCGACCCGGTCTTCGCCGTCGAGTTTCAACAATAATATCAATTCTCAAATTTGTGCGTCGCAGCAGAGGCGTTTCCTTAGCACTAAAGGGGTTTCAAATGCCCGTTAGCCGCTCGGCTGCAAATGCGGCTTTGCAGCATCACAAAAACGTTACCTGCGGTTCATTGACACTGCGCGTGAGGGGCACAGGCTGCTTTCTAACAAATCCGTAATGGAACGCGCTAGGCGTCTTAGCCCGACGTTTTGAACGGATGAATGGGTGTAACGGCGCCGAATTGGCGTTGGTTCCAGGGGGGAACATTATGATGACGACGCGTTTGCGGAGCTTGCTCTGCCTATCGGTTTCAGCCATTTCGCTGATCAGTATCTCTGGTCAAGCCTCAGCCCAAGAAGCGACATCGGGCCGCGATAAGAGCGGTAATATTGAAGAGCTGGTGGTTACTGCTGAAAAGCGTGAGCAGAGTCTTCAGACCGTTGCCGTCGCCGTTTCGGCCTTTACCGCTGCTAAGCGTGATCTGGTCGGGGTCAATACGATCCAAGATCTGACCAATTTTACCCCTGGCCTCCAATATAACAGCTCCACCGACCGCGTCTCTCTGCGCGGTGTGGGCCGTTTGACCAACGTGCTTTCGGCCGACGCGGCCGTGGCCAACTATTCCGACGGTATCTACGAGACCTTCGCGGTGCGCGCTGGTTCATCGACCCTGTTCGTCGATCGCGTCGAGGTGCTTCGTGGTCCTCAGGGCACGCTCTATGGCCGTAACTCGATTGGTGGTGCGCTGAACATCATATCCAAGCGTCCGACCAAGGACTTCCAAGGCGAGATCCGCAGCAGTCTGGACAACTACGGTGCAACCCAGTTGGAGGGCACCTATTCGGGGCCGATCAATGACAAGGTGGGCTTCCGTGTCAGCGGGTCTTGGTACAATCAAAGCAAAGGTTGGATCGACAATAAGGTCCCCGGCATGCCGGACGAAGGCAATGTCCGCAACGAATGGACGACCGATGTTCAGCTGAAGTTCAACTTCTCTGAAAAGTTTGAAGGTTGGATCAATGTGATCGGCAGCCAATGGCGCAACGGCGCAGGCGGTCCCGGCAGCCAGCCCGGTTGGACCCCCTATGATTGGCCAACCAGCTATCAGTCACCGTCGGCCACTGAACCTAACCAAGGCTTTGGTTGCTCCAATCCGGCCATCACCGGCATCACCAATGTCGTCAATCTGAACCCGACAGGCTGTAGCAACCCCGCAAAGAACAGCCCTTGGGAAATGGCGCGCGCGACGGCCTATAAGGTGACCTTGCCGGTCTCGCTGACGATCCACAGTGAGTGGATCTATCACGCCAATAATTTCGACATCAAATATCTGACCGGCGGCGTCCATTATCACTATATCCTCAGCGGGACCACGGACACGTGGCGGGCAGCGCCCATCACCTCCTACACCCTCCCTGCGTCTCAGTTGGCGTTCTTGGGTGGCCGTGGCCCCCTTACGATCAATCCGAACGAAAGCTTCAACTATCAAGAGGACAATTCGTTCTGGAGCCACGAGGTCAACCTGATCTCGACCAGCAACAGTCCGCTGCAATGGGTTGCCGGTGCTTACTACTTCAAGCAGCACTATACCCAGCCGGTTTATACCGAGAACAGGGCGCAGCCGGAATGGAACGGTCCGTTCATGTTCCCACTCTGCACCGCCAGTCCCGGAGGGAACTGCCCGACCTCAACCACCTATCGCCGGTTTGATAACCGTCCAGACGTCAATGCCGAGTCCTATGCGACCTTCGGTCAGATCGACTGGAAGATTAACGACAAGTTCAAGGCGACTGCGGGGCTGCGTTATTCCCACGACCGCAAATATGGCTCGGAATCGGTCCGCATCCTCTGTTTCGCCGTGGACGGCTGTGACTTCTCGGCCATCCCATCGCAGTTCTTGGGCTATCCAGCTGGCTACAAGGTGCCACCTGTCATCGACATCACCCAGACACCTGCCAACGTTTCGAACGGTGCAGTCCTAGAAAAGGGTGTGACGGGCAAGACGGTCTATAATCCAATCACAGGTTTTGCGACCCGCAATCAGGACTATAGCTGGCAAGCTGTTACCGGTACCGCCGGTATCGAATGGACTCCTGACGAAGACACCATGGCCTATGCCAAATATAGCCGTGGCTATAAGGCAGGCGGCTTCAATATTGGTATCTTTACGGTTCTTAGCTTCTTCCCCACGACCGACAAGGAAACGGTGGATGCCTTCGAAATCGGCCTGAAGAAGGATTTCGGCCGCAAGTTGCAGACCAACTTCGCCCTGTTCCGCTACGACTATACGAACCTGCAAATCCCCATCACCCGGGTCTCGACCGGTGCGGTCCCAGCCTTTGGTCCTGGACCAACGACGGCGACGGACTTCTATAACGTGCCAAAATCGGTCTCGCAGGGCTTTGAGTTGGAAACAACCTGGAAGCCACTCGAGAACATGCAGGTTCTGTTCAACTACTCCTACAATGACACCCACCTAGAGTCGGGCGCTGCGATTGACTCTGTCGATCCCACCGCCATGAACCCCAAGGCCAAGCCGCTCCTGACCTTGGCTCAGTGCGCGGTTGTCGTGAATGGTGCCACCTCTTGCCCAATCGACCGGTTCACCGGCGGTTACTCGCGGATGCAGGACTTGAGCGGCAGCCAACTGCCGAATGCGGCAAAGCAAAAGCTGGCCGTCAATGTCAACTATAGCTGGGACTTCCAGCCCGGTTGGTTGGTCGCCTCGGCCAGCTATGTCTGGCGCGACAAGCAATATGGCACCCTGTTCGAGCGTGAGTATAACGAAGCCCCAGCCTGGTCCCAGATCGACGCCCGTCTGATCTGGACCCAGTCGGAAAGCCGTTACAAAATAATTGGTTATGTCAAAAACCTGACAGATGACATCGGCTATGATGCTGGTGCAACCGGTCAGCGTATGGCCGGTCTGAACAAGCTGGCAAACGGGAGCTTCGTGCCGATGGTTGAGGGTATTTCCAAGACCTACTCAGTGGTGCCACCCCGCACCTACGGTATTGAGCTGCAATATAAGTTCTAGAGCCAGCCTCTAGACCGAAGGTTAGACCCCCGGGCGTTCACCACGTCCGGGGGTTTTGCTTTTCGGGCGATCGCGCACGAATTGGCTTGAAAGATCAGGGCTGAGCTTTGACACTCAGGAC
>JBEGOG010000047.1:2500-18214 GCA_041182125.1 Pseudomonadota bacterium | reverse complement strand
CGGGCCAGTAAGGGGCGTTTGCGACGCTGCCCATGAGGTTTTTGGTTCCTTGACGCGCCGTTGGGCGCGGATCGGAGAATGAGTCAGTGCCGCCGATAGGGGCTGAGCGTTAACTCGGGACACGCCGATCGCGCCATGCAGGGCAGGGCAACCGAAACGTGATGTTCATTTTGCAGCATTTCGAGAAAAAAGAAAGCTTTCTGCGGAGAAGTCATGCGCTTAACCATTTGTCTACGGACTTGGGGTGATAAGGTTTGCCTTCGTTAGCGGCCCTTATCGGTAGGTGGGGCTATCTAGGGCCACGCATGTTCGATCGTTTGGCAAAATTGGCACGGGCACCGAGTGGGCGTTGGACGCTCGCAGGCGCGGCGGCCCTCTGCCTCGTCGCGGCGGCCCTGTCCCAAGCGGCAGCGGCGGCCGGAGCGGGTGTGACCAAGGTTCGGTTCGGTGGCACTCAGGCCGAAACCCGCATTGTTATCGAATTGGACAAGGCCACGGTCGGGCGCTTGGAAACCAGCCCTGATGCGGATCAACGGATCATATTGACCCTTGCCGACCTTCAGGTGGCGGGGGATTTACAAGGTTCTGGCCAAGGGTTGGTCAAGGGTTGGATGATGGATCAGGCGGGCGGCGCCGCGCGGCTCCGTCTCGATCTTGTCGGGCCCGCCAGTGTCAAGCGCCGGTTCTTGCTCCCTCCGAGTGAGGGTTCAACCGCCTATCGTTATGTCGTCGATATTGTGTCTTCCGGTTCAGTCACCGCTAATGCGCCCGTCGTGGCGGCCAAGCCGGCGGTTCTGACGCCTGTTTCCGTCAAGACCCCTTCGCCGGTTTTGTTGCCCCCTGCGCCTGCCGTTCGTGCTGAGCCTGTGGTCGTTCAAAAGGCCACATCGACGCCTCGCCCCTATGTCGCTCCTCTGCGTCTGAAGAAGGTTGTCGTCATTGATGCGGGCCATGGCGGTCACGATCCCGGAGCGAGGGGTTCTGTGGCCAATGAGAAAGACATCAATCTTGCAGCGGCCTTGGGGCTGAAAGAGCGGCTGGACCGGTCCGGCCGCTACAAGGTGATCCTGACGCGCGATACCGATGTTTTCATCCCGTTGGAAAACCGCGTGCAGGTTGCGCGTCATGCGAACGCTGATCTGTTTATCTCACTCCATTCGGATTCAGGGGCGAATGTTCAGACCCGTGGGGCTAGCGTCTATACCCTGTCGGATAAGGGGTCTGATCGGGTCGCACGCAACGCGCTTGAGAAGAACAACTGGTTCCATGATGTGAACCTTCCGGCTCAGGACAAGGCGGTAAAGCAGATCCTGCTGGATTTGACCCAGCGCGCGACCAAGAACCGTTCGGCATCCTTCGCGCAACTCTTGTTGGCGCGGATCGATGATCATGTACAGCTATTGGCGCGTAGCCATCGCGATGCCGGCTTTGTCGTTCTGTTGGCTCCTGACGTTCCGGCCGTGTTGCTGGAGATGGGTTTCATCACCAATGTCGAAGATGAGGCGCTGCTAGCGAACCGCGAGTCTCGTCAGGACTTCATGGATTCCGTTGGCGATACAATTGACGCCTATTTCGACGAAGAATTGCGCCTCGCCTCGCGTTAATTGGCGCGAGCCTAGTCTCAAGGCTGCTCCACTTTCAATTTTCGACCGCTTGCGCTTTACGTCTGACCACGACACGGGATAGATCGACGTCTGTACGGGTTCGGCATCCGTAGGGATGCTCCGTGGAGGTTCTGGGTCTTGCAGCGGTTTGAGCGTTGGATTTCGATTGCAGGCGTTGCCATCCTCAGCCTGATCGCTGCGGCCGGCATCTGCTTGGCAGTCTATTCGGCGTGGCTGTTTCACGACATGCCCGATGCGTCCGACCTAGTGAACTACCGCCCCCCCACTGCGACCCGCGTCTATGCGTGGGACGGCACCTTGATTGGTGAGTTTTCGCGGGAGCGCCGGATTTTTGTTCCCTATGATCAGATCCCGCCGAGGGTAGTGAAGGCCTTTTTGGCGGCTGAAGACCGGAATTTTTATGAGCATGGCGGTATCGACTATCAGGGTCTTAGTCGTGCGGTTCTGAAGAACGTCTTGAATGTCAGCCGGGGCCGTCGCCTCGAGGGGGGATCGACCATCACGCAGCAGGTGGCAAAGAATGTGCTCCTGAACAGTGACGTCACCTTTGGTCGGAAATTCAAAGAAGCGATCTTGGCCAACCGCCTTGAGCAGGTGCTGAGCAAGCCTAAGATTTTGGAGCTCTATCTCAACGAAATTTGGCTGGGCTATCGGTCCTTCGGCGTTGGCGCTGCGGCCTATAACTATTTTGGCAAGCCCCTGTCGGACTTGACCTTAGCCGAGACGGCCTATCTGGCCGCCTTGCCAAAGGGGCCACAGAACTATCAGCCGGTTCGCAACAAGGCCAACGCCATCCGCCGCCGCAACTGGATCATTGGAGAGATGGCCGAGCTGGGCTGGGTCACGCCGCAAGAGGCCAAGATTGCCATGGCTGCGGACCTCAAGGTTCAGGCCGAACCCAGCCGAGCGCGCTATCGCGATGCGGACTATTTCATCGAAGAGGTTCGCCAGCGCGCGATCTTGACCCTCGGCGACAAGGTCAATGAGGGGGGCTACTATCTTCGCACCACCTTGGACATTCGATTGCAGACGGCTGCACGTGTCGCCCTGATGCAGGGCCTAGAGCTCTATGATCGCCGACACGGCTGGCGCGGGGCGATCGGTCACGTGGAGCTTGGCCAGGAGGGCTGGCAAAAGAAGGCCAAGGCCCTAACGCCGCCCTATGAGCGCCGCGACTGGGTCATCGCCGTTGTTCAGACCGTGAAGGGGCCGGTCAAGGTCCAGCTTACCGATGGCAAGACCGGCACTATTGCAGAAGAGGATGTGGTCTGGGCGCGGGCAACCAAGGGCTTCAATGTTGGAGACCTGATCTTCGTTGCGCCTGGTAAGTCGCCGGGACAGTATGCCCTCAAGCAGATCCCGACCGTCAATGGCGCGCTGGTTGCCATGGACCCCTATTCAGGCCGGGTGCTGGCCATGGTGGGGGGCTATAGTTTCTCCCTGTCGAAGTTCAATCGCGCCACCCAGGCCCAACGTCAGCCGGGCTCGGCGTTCAAGCCCTTTGTCTATGCAACGGCGCTGGACAATGGCTACACCCCGGCCAGCGTCGTTGCTGATGCCCCGATCACGATCAAGGGCGAAACAGCGGACAAGGACTGGACGCCTGAGAATTACACCAAGGACTATTACGGCAATCTGGTTCTGCGAAAGGGCTTAGAACAGTCGCGCAACGCCATGACCGTGCGCTTGGCCCAAGCGATTGGCATGGACAAGGTTCGCGAGACCGCCATCCGCATGGGGGTCGTCAAGGATATGTCTCCGGTTCTGGCTATGTCGCTAGGGTCTGGTGAGACGACGCCCTTTAAGCTCACCGCCGCCTATGCCCCGTTCGTCAATGGTGGACGGCGGATCGAGCCTCACCTGATCGAGTTGGTGCAAGACCGCGAAGGCAAGCCTCTGCTCAAGGGCGATGGCCGCGATTGCGATCGCTGTAATGTCGGCTTCTTGGGCGAAGAGTCGCCGCACCTGCCCGCAGCCGGAACCGAGGTTCTAGACCCCATCACGGCCTATCAGATCACCACCATGCTTCAGGGCGTGGTTCAGCGCGGTACGGCGGCTCAGGTCAGTTCCTTGGGCCGACCCTTGGCCGGAAAGACCGGAACCACCAATGAATATCGTAGCGCCTGGTTTGTCGGTTACTCGCCAGAGATCGTCGTCGGTGTCTTTGTTGGCTTTGATGACAACCGGTCGTTGGGCAAAAATGAGACCGGCGGTCAAGCGGCTGTGCCCATCTTCATTGAGTTCATGCAAACCGCTCTGCGGGGTAGCCCCTATCGCGATTTCCAGCCGCCCAAAACGGCCAAATTTGTTCTGGTCAATGGTATTCGTGAGGCTTTCCGACCCGGAACAGAGCCAAAGCCCCAGCTAACACCAGAGGGGCAGACCCCCTATGGTGAGGCATGGGGGCAGGGCCCCGTCGCGCCGTCACCGCCGCCGCCGCCGAAGGTTCAGAAGGTGCCTGAGGACCTTTCAGGACTGTACTGATCTCACGGTCCCATTGTCTTATCTTGCGGCGCAGGCTAAGCCGCCCCCTCGAATGCGTAGGAGCCAATCATGAGAGCCAATCATGAGAGCGGATGTCGAGGCAGCTGCTGCCGACATCGAGCAGTCCATCGGACTGCTCAGGAGGAGACTTTGACTGGGATCCAGCGCTGCGTAAGCTTGATGAGCTGAATGCCAGAGTAGAAGACCCCACCTTGTGGGATCGTCCGACGGAAGCCCAAGCGGTGATGCGCGAGCGCACGCAACTGGCGGGCCAGGTCAACGCGGTCCTAACCCTTCAGCGTGAGCTTGAGGACGCGGTCGGCTATGCCGAGATGGCGGATGCTGAAGGCGACGAGGCCTCGCTTGATGAGGCCCGCGCGCAGTTGGCAGCCATCAAAGAGCAGGCGGCCCGTGCAGAGCTTGAGGCCCTGTTGTCGGGTGAAGCTGACAGCAACGATGCCTATCTCGAAATCAATTCCGGGGCAGGGGGCACAGAGTCCAACGATTGGGCTGGAATGCTGCTGCGGATGTATACGCGCTGGGCCACAGCCCACAGCATGACCTTCGAGGTGATCGAAGAGACCCAAGGCGAGCAGGCCGGGATCAAGTCCGTGACCCTGCAGGTTAAGGGGCACAATGCCTATGGTTGGCTGAAGACCGAGGCAGGCGTCCACCGTCTGGTGCGGATCTCGCCCTTTGACTCCGCTGCCAAGCGCCACACCAGTTTCGCTTCGGTCTGGGTCTATCCCGTCGTCGACGATACGATCGAGATTGATATCAACCCCTCCGATGTGCGCACCGATACCTATCGAGCATCGGGCGCAGGCGGACAGCATATCAACAAGACCGACTCCGCCGTTCGTCTGACCCACATCCCAACGGGCGTGGCGGTTGCCTGTCAGTCGGGACGCTCACAGCATCAGAACCGGGAGGAGGCGTGGAAAATGCTTCGCGCCCGTCTCTATGAGCTAGAACTGCAACGTCGTGAGGCCGCGGCGCAAGCGCTGGAAGACCAGAAGACCGACATTGGCTGGGGCCACCAGATACGATCCTACGTTCTGCAGCCCTATCAAATGGTCAAGGACCTGCGCACCGAGGTTGAGACCTCTGATACTCAAGGGGTTCTAGACGGTGATCTCGATAATTTTATGGGCGCGTCATTGGCCCAGCGTGTTGGCGTAACCCGCGAAGGCTAGGGGATGATCCCTAGTCTTCTGCGAAGCCGTCTAGACCAATACTGGCTTTGAGGTCGTGAACCGGGGCGGTGATTTGACGTTGGAACTTGAGGCTGCGGCCTTGGAAATAGGCCCCCGGTTCCATGGACAGTTGCTCATGGGTGATGTCACCATCGACATGGGCCGTGCCATAGAGCTTGACCTGCTTGGCAGAGATGGTTCCGGTGAGCTTGCCGCGAATATCAATGGTCTCAGCCGTAACTGTGCCTTCGACCTGCCCGGTTTCGCCAATTGAGAGCCGTTCGACCGTGATGTCACCGCGCACAGTGCCATCCAAATGAAGCTCGCCATGGCCCCGGACACTGCCGTCGATGATCACATCGTCGCCGATCACTGAGGCAACCTTGAGCGACTTTCTTCCGCCGCCTTCTGCCGCCGAGGAGAGCGCTGGAATAGACGATTGGTTTTCAGCCCGCTTGTTGAACATAATCGCCTGCCTTTACGAAACGGTTGGGATTTTGAGCCCGGCCATTGACCCAGACCTCGTAGTGCAGATGAACGCCGGTTGATCGGCCCGTTGAGCCCATTCCCCCTAGACGTTGCCCTACGCCCACGCGCTGGCCTGTAGTGACCGAGATGGACTGCAGGTGGGCATAGCGTGTCTTGAATCCAGCGCCGTGATCAATCTCGACCGTTTTGCCATAACCTGAACGCACGCCCGTAAAGGACACGATCCCGGGGGCCGTAGATTGAATGGGGGTCATGAAACCGCCCGTGAAGTCTAGCCCCGAATGGAAGGCTGGGCGCCGGGTGAAGGGATCGAAGCGGACGCCAAAACCGCTGGACTGTGGTGTCCGGTTTGTCGGACGGGCAAAGGGTAGCCGCTCAGCGGCCCGGTTCAGGGCGCGCATATCGGCCATATTGTTAGCCGCGCTTTGAATTCGTTCCGCAAAATCCTCATCGACATCCAGCACAGCCGCCAAGGCGCGGGGATCTTTGGCCTCGATCAGGGGGCCGCCTAGGCCGCTGCTGGCCGAACTGTTGCGGTCGGCATAGCTGACGGGATTGAGGCCTGCGAGGCGAAAGGCAAGCCTCAAGCGGTCGGCTCGGGTCTTGGCGAAGCTCTCAGCACGCGTGATCATGCGTTCCTGATCCATGCTTACCGCTTGAACACGATCCAACGGAGAGGCAACGCCAAGCGCCGTCTTGGGTGGTTTTGACGGGGCCAATGCGACCTCCGCACCCGGTACGCCCTTGAAATTGCCCATCAGCTGAGCCAAGGCGGCATGGCGCTTTTCGACATTGTTGGCCAGTTGATCTATGGAGCCGTTATTCGCATTTAGCTGAGCGACAGCGCTGTTCAGGCGTGCTTGGCGGTCGGCGATCCAGCGCTCATATTTGGCTTGGGTCTTGGCGACCTCGCGGTCGGTATTGCTCAAAGACAGTGCGTTGATCGCCATAGAGGTGGTCGCCACGCCAAGCCATAGGCCAAGCGCGAGGAGGGCCGAAGCCATGGCCATCTGACGTTTCGGCGTCAGAACAATGCTCTTAAGCTCGCCTTCTGAACGGACGTAGAGATGCCGCTCGGGAAAGACGCGTTCTAGGGTCTGTTTGAAACGCGCCACGTGGCCATTGGTCATGGTCTCGGATACTCGCCGTTTTTGCTTAGGGCGATATGCAATGATCATAGACAAGGAGTCTAGGAATAACGTGATTCCAAGACCCAACCATATCCATGACTAAGCTTTAGGCAGTGGCTGGCCCCTTAGATTTATAGCCCTGCCGCTTGAATGAACCCAGCAATAGGCTGAGCTATATCGGGCCTTTAGAGCGATTTAATCTCTGCGAGCACGGCGTCAGCATGGCCAGGCACCTTCACCTTGCGCCAAACCTTACGAACGACACCTCCCGCATCGATCAGGAATGTTGAACGCTCAATCCCCATATAGTTGCGTCCATACATGCTCTTTTCAACCCACGCGCCGTAGGCCTCGATGGTCCCGCCTTCTGGATCGGAACCGAGTGCGATCGTTAGGTCGTGCTTGGCACGGAACCGTTTGTGGCTTGCGACGCTATCTTTTGAGACCCCAACAACCACGGCGTTCGCCTTAGCAAGGTCCTCCGACAGGGCCGAAAAGCCCTTGGCTTGGTTCGTGCAGCCGGGCGTGTCGTCCTTTGGATAGAAGTAGAGGACGACTATTTTGCCCTGCAAATCAGCGAGGGTTAGGTTTTTTTCGCCATCAGAGGCCAGATCGAACGCCGGTGCGCGATCTCCGGGTTGGAGTTGGTCTGTCATTGACGTATCCCGTACTTAAGGCACTAAAGTTTGGTGCGGCCATGGTCCAGACGTAAAGTGGTGTCTGTCTGCCCCAACGTCCAGCCGTTCCCCGGCGATTACGGAGATTTTTCTGTTGCTGCGACCGGCGCTGAAGCATGGGCTTGAAGCTACAGTCGTCCTGATACTGGCGATCATCGCGCTGTTTGGTTTAGGGGCTGCGCGTCTGTCGCAGGGGCCTATCGCCGCTGACTTCCTAAAGCCTATGATCATTGGCGGCCTCGAGCGTCAGGTTAAGGGCGGGCAGGCGCAACTGGGTCATGTGGGGATTGTCTGGTTCGACCAGGCTAAATCCCTAGGGGTCCAGATGGAGAACCTGTCGGTCACCGATCAAAAAGGAAGACAGGTTCTGCGCGCGGGTCGGGTTCAAGCGGCGATGGCCTTGGACTCGGTTCTGGTTTTCGCCCCCGCGCCCGGACATATTGCCGCCTCAGATTTTTTCCTCGCGGTCAGCGTCTCCCCACAGGGGCGCTATGAGTTGGGTTATGAGGCACTCGGCCGTCCCGAAGAACTGACCCTGCTGGGGCGTCTTTTCTCAGAGGTCACGGGACCGGCGAGGCGAGGGCGGTGGGCCAGCTTCTTGCACGATGTTGAACTGACAGACGGTACCTTGTCTTTGCGACAGATCGGTGGACCCGTCTCTTGGTCGGGCGATGTGCGTCAGCTGTCCTTGCGCAAGGCTCTTGGCCGGATCGATCTGGTTGGCAATGTCTCGCTAGGCGAGGGTGATCAACGGGCTGAGCTTTCGATCAAGGCCAAGGCGGCAGAGGGGCTGAAGGAAGCCTTTATCTCCGGCAAGATAGGTCGCCTGAACCCGGCGAGGATCTTCCCTTCCGTTGGCATTACCCGCCCGATCTCAGCCCTCAATGCTCAAGTGGATGGTCAAGGCTCGCTGAGCTATGCCCTCGATCAGGGTATCCAAGCGGCGGATGTGAGCTTCTCGGCAGGCGCTGGTCAGATCCGCTTTGGCAAGGCGCAGCAGCGCTTTGATCGGGCCGAGGCTCGGGCCACCTATGATCCCGCCACCGGCGAGGTCGAGTTGGCGTCCGTCAAGCTTAAGGCCGCCCCCCTGCAATTGGACATTAAGGGTCGGTTGAGGTTGATCCCAGAAGGGCGTGACAAACAGCCTGCGCGCCTCGACTTTGATCTGAAGGGGCCTCAAGCGGTCATGGCCTTCGTGCCAGGATCTGAGCCCCAGACCTTGCAAAATCTCTATGTAAAAGGCGGCTATACGCCCGAGGCTGGCCATTTGAATTTCGCCATGGCCGGTGCGGTTCTTGCGGGTGCCAAGGTGACGGCCAGCGGTGATCTCATGCAGGCGCTGGGCAAGGATGGTCTGCCGCAAGGGGCGTGGGGTGCCAAACTAAAGGCGCAGATCGATGGAAAGGCGCAAGTTGATCAGGCCTATCCCTTTTGGCCTGACACCATCGGCAAGGGCGCGCGAAAATGGGTCAAGGCCGCGCTGAAGCAGGGGACGCTCTCAAATGTTAAGCTCACGGTCGATATCCCGACCGGCACCACAAGGCGCGGACTGACCAACGATATGTTGAAGGTCGGGTTTGATTTCGACGGCGTCACCATTGTCATTGTCCCCGGACTGCCCCCCATTGAACAGGGGCGTGGCAAGGCGATGGTTCAAGGTGACCGGTTCGACCTTACCGTCGCTTCGGGCGTTATGGAGGGTGTGCAGCTCAGTGAAGGGGTTGTGTCCTATCCCCGTTTTCGTCCCGCTGCAGCGGGTCTGTTCAAGGGGCGGGCGCGTGGTCCAGCGGACAAGATTTTAGATATTCTCGATCGCAAGCCCCTGCGTCTATTGGCGCGCAGCCCGTTCAAGGCGGAAGATTTTTCGGGGGATGCGGATGTGTCCTTCACCATCACAAGGCCGACGACCAAGGTGGTCTTGGCTAAGGACTATGGCTACCAGTTCGCGGGTACCGTGACCAATGGCGGTATAGACAAGGTCGCCTTGGGCCTCGATTTGCAACAGGGCGTGGTTAAGGTCAGCGGTGATAATCGCGGGCTCTCGGCGTCGGGCCTGGCCAAGGTTGGCATCTTCAACGGCAATATCGATTTCCAATTGCCGTTCACAAATCCAACAGGAGCGCCGAGCCGCTTGGCGCTGGATGGCGATATATCGCTCGACGCCCATAATCCTGTCCCGACCACAGGTCAGTTCACCCTTGATCGTTTCGGCGGGCGGGGCCGGTTCGACAGCAAGGCTGCCTCGGGCAAGGTTGCGTGGACCCTCGGAGAGGCTGGGCGTGTGACGATTGACGGTCAGGTCGCAGCCGGTGGCTTGCGCCGTTATGGCTTACCTGTATCCGTTAAGGCTGCGGCCTTCGACCTGTCAGCGGTTCTGGATCGCAAGGGCAATGAATGGCGCGGTCCGGTCACGGCAGGCGCTTTGGCCGGTGATCTGAGATTGCTGACCGCGGATCAGCTTGGTGTGGATTTTACCGCCAAACTTGACCGAGCCGCGGCCACGGTTCTGGGGCTTGGTGATATGCCGCTCTTTGCGACGGCTCAGCCCTTGGCGGTCAATGCCCGTCTGACAAAGCAAGATGGCGACGCCAATATCGCACTAGGTGCTCTGGCGGGCCGTCTGGGCTGGGTGCGCAGGCAAGATGGGCAACTGGTCTATCAGGGCCGCTCGACCCTCTCGCAGGCCGATCTAAGGGGCCTTGGTGCGCCAGCCTTCATCAAGCCCGCTCAGCCTGTGACGATTGAGGGGCAGTGGGTGGCCGAAATCGAAGGTCTGAGTGGAGACGTAACCGTCGCAGGCGCGCCGATAAGGTTCGACAGTCTTCAATCCGGGCCTGGACATCAGTCGGTCGAGGTCAGCGCCCGGCTCACGGGCGACGCGGCTGTGCGCCTGGGTCTGCTCGCCCCCGGCGAATTGACCGGCGAAGTTCCGCTGACCGCCCGGCTCGAGTTCGAGGAACGCGGTCTGATCAGCGGTCACGCAGAGGCCGATATGACAACCGCGCAACTTTCGCTTGCCGGCACCGACTGGTCCAAACCCGCAAATGAGGCCGCGACCCTCAAGGCGGATTTTGTTGGCAAAGAGGATGACGTTATCGCGCTGAGCACAGTTCGCGCTGAAGGTCCTTCAATGGAGGCCTTGGTATCGGGCACAATTCGCAAGGGACGGTTGGTCAGCCTGTCCACCGCCCGCGCCCGTTTGAAAGGGCTGTTTGACGGCCAGGTCAGCTACGACAGAGACGACAGCGGCACTTCGGTAGCCGTCAAGGCGGACTATCTCGATGCTCGCCGCCTGTTGCACGAATTGCAGGCCATCGATCTGACCGTTCCAGAGGCCTGGCAGGGCGATGGCGCAGGCCCAATCCGATTGGATATTGCCGTCGATCGGGTGAAGGTCACGCAGGCCGAGCCCCTGTCGGATCTTCGGCTATCTGCCGACTGGGACAAAGGTTTGAGGCGTCGGTTAGAGGCCTCGGTCAAGGGCCCCGGTGACGCCGCGATCAGCCTCGCCATTGCTCCCAAGGATGATCAGGTTGTCGTTTCTGGCCGGGTCGAGTCTGTAGGACAGATGGTTGAAAGCGTGTCGGGGTTCACCAACCTCAAGGGCGGCAGCGCCCAGTTGAGTGGAAATCTCGTGCCCGGGGGAGCCGATCTCCTGCTCTCTGCCCAATCGGTCCGTGTTGCGCGTGTTCCAGTGCTCGCCCAGATCCTGACCCTTGGTGCCTTTAGCGGTGTGGCCAACACGCTCAATGGCGAGGGCATCCAGTTTTCTGACGTCTCAAGCCGTATGGCTCTGCGGGGTAAGACGCTTGAGATCACCGAAGCGCGGGCGACGGGCGATGCCTTGGGCCTGACCACTCACGGCTATATTGATCTATCCAGGCAAGAGTTGGATCTCTCAGGCGCGATGGCCCCGGCCTACGCGCTCAATTCGGCGGTGGGCAAGATCCCCGTTCTAGGAGCCCTGATGATTTCGCGACAGGGCGAGGGCATCTTTGGTCTGACCTACTCGGCAAAGGGTGCGATCAAGGCGCCGAGGGTCTTCGTTAATCCACTATCGCTGGCAACTCCGGGCATGTTGCGCCGGGTCTTTGACGGTGTGCCGCTGGGCAAGGCGGTGTTCAAGGCCCCGACACCCAAGCCGGAGCCTTGAAGGCTTCGCTTAGATCGGCTTGATCAGCACGATCTTCTTTTTACCAGCCGCCAGCTTGATCACGCCGTCCGCTGTCAGGTCCGCGAGGGTCAAGGCCCGTGCGCCATCGGTGACAGGCTCATTATTGACCCGAAGGCCGCCGCCTTGCGCCAAACGCCGAGCATCTGAGCGAGAGGCGGCAAGGCCAGCATCAACCACCAGATTGGCGACCGGAATGCCGGCCTCCAAGGTCGCGCGATCGACCTCTAATGTCGGAAGGTCTTCGGACAGGACGCCCTGTTCAAAGGCCTTGTCCGCAGCCGCACGAGCGGCTTCAGCGGCTTCGCGGCCATGCAAAAGGGTCGTCGCCTCGTCGGCCAGAACCTTCTTGGCTTCGTTGATCTGAGCCCCGGGAAGGGCTGCTAGACGCTCGCACTCTTCCAGCGGCAGTTCGGTGAACAGCTTCAAGAACTTGCCCACGTCGGCGTCCTCGGTATTGCGCCAGACCTGCCAGTAGTCATAGGGGCTGAGCCGGTCGGCATTGAGCCAAACCGCTCCGCCAAGGCTCTTGCCCATCTTCTGGCCGGATGAGGTCATCAACAGCGGGGTGGTCAGGCCATAGGCGGGCTTGGCGTCCACGCGGCGCACCAGCTCGACCCCGTTGATGATGTTGCCCCACTGGTCCGAGCCGCCCATCTGCAGGACGCAGCCATAGCGGCGGCTGAGTTCCAGATAGTCGGTGGCCTGCATCAACATGTAGTTGAATTCGAGGAAGGTCAGCGGCTGCTCACGTTCCAGCCGCAGCTTGACGCTGTCGAAGGTCAGCATACGGTTGATGGTGAAATGCACACCGTAGTCGCGCAGGAACTCGACATAGCCGAGCTTTTCCAGCCAGTCGGCATTGTTGACCATCACCGCGTCCGTGGCGGTGTTCCCGAAGCTTAGGAACTTGCCAAAGGTGGTTTGAATGCTGGCCATGTTCGAGGCGATCTGGGCATCGGTCAGGAGCGGGCGCTGTGCCGCCGCCCATCAGGGTGATCGGGCGATGTCCGGTCTTTTGCAGCCAACGCAGCATCATGATCGAGATCAGATGGCCGATATGCAGGCTGTCCGCCGTACAGTCATAGCCGACATAGGCCGTCACCACGCCCTCGCTGGCCGCCTTGTCCAAGGCTTCCAGATCGGTGCACTGATGGATATAGCCACGCTCTTGCAGGACCTGCAGGAACTGTGATTTCGGCTTAAAGGCGGTTGCGGTCGGTTCAGACATGGACTCGGGCTTTCTTAAGCAAGGGCGTGCGTGTAGCACGGACGGACACACTCGGCCAAGCCGCCGGACGGGAGAGCGCGCATATGCAGCAGGTCTTAGGGTTCATGAGCGGAACCTCGCTCGATGGGATCGATATGGCCATCCTGCGCACCGATGGTGAAACCGTTGAGCGCTTTGGCCCATCCGGCGAAGCGCCATTGCCAGATGATGTCCGCGCGCTCGTGCTTGAGGCGATTGTTGCAGGTCGGTCTTGGGCGCGCGGCACGCCAGAGCCCGAGGTTTTTGCTGAGGCTTCGAGGGCCATAGCAGAGGCCCATGCGCTAGCGGCGGCGGGGTTTCTAAGCCGACATGGGATGAGCTTTGCCGATCTCGACCTGATCGGTTTTCACGGTCAGACGGTTCTGCACGAGCCGCCAACATCCACTGGCGTCGGCAGGACCCGGCAGTTGGGCGATGCGGCCCTGCTGGCTAGCCTAACCGGCGTACGCACGGCCTATGATTTTCGCACAGCCGATGTGGCGGTGGGCGGGCAGGGTGCGCCCTTGGTGCCGGTCTATCACGCCGCCTTGGCGCAGCGTTCAGCGCTCGCTGGGCCGGTAGCCATCTTGAACATCGGCGGTGTGGCCAATGTCACCTTTGTCGGTGAGGACGGACAGTTGCTGGCCTTTGACACTGGTCCGGGCAATGGACCGCTCGATCAGTGGGTCGAGTCCCATGGTCTGGGCCGATATGATGCGGGCGGGGCCTTGTCACAGGCGGGGCAGGTCCATGAGGCTGTACTAACCCAAATGATGAGCCACAGATTCTTCACTCAGACTGGCCCAAAATCCTTGGATCGTTATGATTTTACGGCGAAACCCGTCGAGGGCCTTTCGCCCGAGGACGGTGCTGCGACCCTTGCCGCCTTTGTCGCCCAATCGGTGGCCCATGGCTTAAAACAGGCCCCTCAGCCGCCCCGCGCCCTGATGGTTTGCGGTGGCGGGCGGCACAATGGCGCGATCTTGGAGGGTTTGCGTCAGCGTTGTGGGGTGCAGGTGATCACCGCTGAGGATGCGGGTTGGCGCGGTGATGCCGTAGAGGCCGAAGCCTTTGCCTTTTTGGCGGCCCGCACGGTGCGCGGCCTGCCGATCTCGTTCCCCGGCACCACGGGTGCTCCCCAGCCGCTGGTCGGCGGCCGGGTTGTTGAGCCCTAGGCCGGGTTGGCCTCTAGACGCATATCCAGATAGGCCCCGACGCGCTGTTCGACCTCTGGAAGCTTTTCGCCCCAGAAGTGATTGGCTTGATCAACGACATCATAATCGATGGTGATACCCTTTTGCGTACGCAGCTTTGACACGACCCGCTCGACTTCCAACGGCGGCACGATCGTATCGGCCGAGCCGTGCAGGATCAGACCCGACGCAGGGCAGGGGGCTAGGAAGCTGAAATCATACATGTTGGTCGGCGGTGACACCGAGATAAAGCCATCGGTCTCGGGACGGCGCATCAGAAGCTGCATCCCGATCCAAGCGCCAAAGCTATAGCCCGCCACCCAGCACTGAGAGGCCGTAGGGTTGGTGGTCTGCAACCAGTCCAACGCCGTTGCCGCATCGGCCAGTTCGCCAATGCCGCTGTCAAATTCGCCTTGGCTACGCCCAACGCCGCGGAAGTTGAACCGCAGGACCGCGAAGCCGCGCTTCATGAACAGGTGGTACAGTTGCACCGCCACGGGGTTGTTCATATGGCCCTGGGCCTTGGGGTGAGGGCTGAGGATCAGAGCAATCGGGGCGTTTTCACGCTTGCCCGGTGCATAGCGTCCTTCGATTCGTCCGGCTGCTCCGGTCAGAACCACTTCAGGCATCGTCTCTCCAACTCAACTGCGGTGGACCAAGGCGGCGCAATCTGCGCCAAATCAGCGGAGAATACTTGACCGCTGCACTTGGTCTTCCTATTTCCAATCTATATACGGATGTCTGAGGTGCACCCGCAAGGTCGCGGTTTGTAACACAGAGGGCGGCTGTTGCGCGCGATTTCTGCGGGAGTAAACCATGCGATTGAGCACTAAAGGACGTTATGCCGTCATGGCTATGACCGATCTGGCCAAGCAGAGCGGAAACAAGGCTGTGTCGCTGGCCGATATAGCCTCGCGTCAGGAAATTTCGCTGTCCTATTTGGAGCAGCTGTTCGCACGGCTTCGGCGCGGCGGTCTGGTCAAGAGCGTCCGCGGGCCCGGCGGCGGCTATCGTCTGGCGCGTCACGCCAATGAAACCTCTGTTGCAGAAATTGTCCTAGCAGTTGACGAGCCCTTGCGCGCGACCCGCTGCGCCGGTCAGGGCTCTCCCAAGGGCTGCATGATGGGCGGCGAGCGCTGTGTGACCCACGCCCTTTGGGACGAGATGGGGCGTCACATCCATTCCTATCTGGCTAGCGTGACGCTCGATGACGTGATTTCGGGCAAGTTGAGCCAAGATGCGGCGCAGGCGGCCTGATCGACTGTGACCAGGTCGCCCACCTATCTGGATTATAATGCCACGGCCCCGGTTCGGCCGCAGGCGAAGGCTGCCGTGCTGGCGGCCCTTGATCTGGTGGGTAATCCATCCTCAATCCACGCTGGTGGCAGGGCGGCTCGGGCGATCATCGAGGCGGCGCGCGAGGCGGTGGCGGCGCTGATCATGGTGCCAGCCCAGACCATTATCTTTACCAGTGGCGGTACAGAGGCCAATGCTCTGGCC
>JBEGOG010000047.1:0-2478 GCA_041182125.1 Pseudomonadota bacterium | reverse complement strand
ACAGAGGCCAATGCCCTAGCCATCGAAAGCGCTGTGGCAGCAGGCTGTCG
Organism: Pseudomonadota bacterium; assembly: GCA_041182125.1. GTDB lineage: Bacteria > Pseudomonadota > Alphaproteobacteria > Caulobacterales > Caulobacteraceae > CAISGS01. Next base: position 2,428 of record JBEGOG010000047.1, on the reverse strand, counting down.
CCGCCTGATCATTGGCGCGACCGAACATGCTTGCGTGCTGGAAACGGCTCTGGCCAGTTGCGCAGCGGTCGAGATCTGGCCCGTCGATGGCCATGGCGTTGCCGATCTGGCTTGGCTCAGTGAGCGGCTAGTCCGTTGGGACAGCGCTGATGGCCGCCCGTTTGCGGCCTTGATGCTGGCCAATAACGAAACCGGCGTGATCCAGCCCACGGGTGAGGCCGCCGATCTTTTGCGGACCTATGAAGGCTGGCTGCATGTCGATGCGGTGCAGGCGGCGGGCAAGATCATCGTCGATGGACGCGGCTGCGGTGCGGATACATTGGCCTTGTCGGCCCATAAGCTTGGCGGCCCACACGGCAGCGGTGCGCTAACCTTGGGCCCTCGCGCGATACTTTCGCGGCGCTTGCATGGTGGCGGGCAGGAGCGGGGGCGGCGGGCTGGAACTGAGAACCTGCCCGGCATTGCGGGCTTTGGCGCAGCCGCTGACGCCGCCTTGGCCGACATGGCGCAGATGAAGACCCAAGCGGCTTGGCGCGATGAGGCTGCGGCTTATTTAAAGTCTGAGGCGGGAGTTCAGGTTGTTGGCGAAGGCGCGGCGCGTCTGCCCAACACTCTGTGCCTCGCCAAGCAAGGCTTTGCAGCGGACCTGCAGGTCATGGCGCTGGATCTGGCGGGGGTCATGGTCTCCACCGGGGCCGCCTGTTCATCGGGCAAGGTGCGGCCAAGTCGGGTCTTGACCGCTATGGGCCTAGAGCCCCTCGCCGGATCGGCCCTTCGGGTCAGCGGCGGCTGGGCAACGACACAATTGGATTGGACAAGATTTGCGCAGGTTTGGCTTGAGGCCAACCAGCGTCATCAGTCCCGTAGACCCGCCTCGGCGGCATAAGGGACAGGAGCGTAAAGACTATGGCTGCGGTCAAAAAGACCATCGATCAGGTTGAGCAACTCGAGACATACGAGCATGGCTTTGTCACGGATATTGCTCAAGATTTTGCCCCGCGCGGTCTGAGCGAAGATATTGTCCGGTTCATTTCGGCCAAGAAGCAGGAGCCAGAATGGATGCTGCAATGGCGCCTAGAAGCCTATGCCCGCTGGCTGCAGATGGAAGAGCCGGACTGGGCCAAGGTCGAGTACGCCAAGGTCGACTATCAGAACCTCTATTATTACGCCGCGCCGAGCCAAAAGGTCGGCCCGATGAGTCTCGACGAGGTCGATCCAGAGCTGCTGAAGACCTATGCCAAGCTGGGCATTCCTTTGCGCGAGCAAGAGGTGCTGGCCGGAGTACAGGGCGCGCCGCGCTATGCGGTCGACGCCGTGTTTGACAGTGTCTCGGTTGTGACAACCTTCAAAAAGGAATTGGCGCAGGTCGGCGTGATCTTCTGCTCATTTAGCGAGGCTGTGCGCGAGCATCCTGAATTGGTGAAGCTCTATCTGGGCTCGGTTGTTCCGACCACGGACAACTATTTCGCCTGCCTGAATTGTGCGGTCTTTTCGGACGGGTCGTTCGTCTACATCCCCCCGGGCGTGCGCTGTCCGATGGAGCTATCGACCTATTTCCGTATCAATGCGCAGGAGACTGGCCAGTTTGAGCGGACCTTGATCATTGCCGACAAGGGGTCTTACGTCTCCTATCTGGAGGGCTGCACGGCGCCTCAGCGCGACGAGAACCAGCTTCACGCCGCCGTGGTCGAGCTTGTCGCGCTCGATGATGCTGAGATCAAATATTCGACGGTCCAGAATTGGTATCCGGGCGATGCGGACGGCAAAGGCGGCATCTATAATTTCGTGACCAAGCGGGCCGATTGCCGGGGCGTGCGCTCGAAAGTGTCGTGGACCCAGGTCGAGACCGGCTCTGCCGTGACTTGGAAATATCCCTCCTGCATCCTGCGCGGCGATGAGAGCGTCGGCGAGTTCTATTCCATCGCCATCACCAATGGCCGCCAGCAAGCCGATACGGGAACCAAGATGATCCATCTTGGCAAGAACACGCGCTCACGCATTATTTCTAAAGGGATTTCCGCTGGAAACTCGTCGAACACCTATCGGGGATTGGTGTCTGCCCATGCCAAGGCGACAGGGGCCCGGAACTTTACTCAGTGCGACAGCCTGCTGATCGGCAAGAGCTGCGCGGCCCATACTGTGCCCTATGTCGAGGCCCGCAATGCCTCGGCCAAGTTCGAGCATGAGGCCACTACGACGCGGCTCTCTGATGACCAGCTGTTCTATGTCATGCAGCGCGGACTCTCTCGCGAAGAGGCTGTGCAGCTTCTGGTCAACGGTTTCGTGCGTGAAGTCCTGCAAGAACTGCCTATGGAATTTGCCGTTGAAGCGCAGAAACTTGTTGCCATCTCCCTAGAAGGCTCCGTCGGATGAGCCAAAAAGAAACATCTCCCTTCCCCCTCGAGGGGGGAAGGGCCGGGGATGGGGG
>JBEGOG010000046.1:0-11150 GCA_041182125.1 Pseudomonadota bacterium | reverse complement strand
CAGATCAGGGGCTTGGCCGCTGGCGGCGTGTCCGGTCACGAAGGTCACGGCCTGCGCCATGCCACGATGGGTCAGGGGAGCCCCTGCGCCGGCCGCCGCCGCGAGGGCCGCGCTGACGCCGGGCACCACCTCGACCGGAACTCCGGCCTCACGGCAGGCCTGCATCTCTTCGCCGCCCCGGCCAAAGACAAAGGGATCTCCGCCCTTGAGCCGAACCACCTTTAGGCCCTCAAGCGCCAAAGCGACCAACAGGGCATTGATGTCATCTTGCGGAAGGGTGTGGCGCGACTTGCGCTTGCCCACATCAATCATCCGCGCTTGGGGACCCGCAAGATCGAGCACAGGCTGCGGCGTTAGGCGGTCATGGACCACCACATCCGCGCTTTGCAGCAGCCGCAGAGCCTTGACCGTCAAGAGATCTGGATCGCCCGGGCCACCGCCGACCAGCCACACCTTACCCACAACGCGGCCAGACTCCGGCGCATTGGCAGAGGATTGCAGGACAACAAGTCGTCTGGCCATAAGCCTAGAAAGCCTTCATCGGGTCGGACCGGCATGGATTGCCGGGGTGAACGGAGTGGACGATTAGCATCCACTCCGGTTGCAAAATGTTGCGGATGCTGCCACTTCGCAAACGAGGACTTCTGCCCAAGGCTATAGGAAAACTATGGACCGCCGCCGCCTACCCCCCCTAAACGCGCTAAGGGCCTTTGAGGCCGCTGCCCGGCACCTGAACTTCAGTCGTGCTGCAGAAGAACTATCGGTGACCCCCGGCGCGGTTAGCCAGCAGATTCAGAACCTCGAAGACTATGTTGGTGCGGCCCTGTTCAAGCGTACGCCCAAGGGCCTGTTGCTGACTGACGCGGCCCAGATCGCCCTGCCCGCGCTGCGCGAGGCTTTTGATCGTTTGGCCGAAGCCGCCTCGATGCTGACAGCGGCGATTGATGGTCGCCGCCTGACCGTCTCGGTCGCGCCCTCCTTTGCCGCCAAGTGGCTGGTCCCGCGTCTTGGGAAGTTCGAGGCTGCCCATCCCCATGTCGATGTCTGGGTCTCTGCCGGAATGGAGTTGGTCGATTTTGGCGCGGGTGAGGTCGATATCGCCATCCGCTACGGCTCGGGCCGCTATCCGGGGCTCGAGGTCCATCGCCTGATGCAAGAGACGGTGATTGCGGTCGCCAGCCCCGCCTTTTTAGAGGCTCATCCCCTGACCGATCTGTCCGATCTCAGCGGTCAAATCCTGTTGCATGACGGCTCGCCCGATGCGGATGAGAGCTGCCCGGACTGGACCATGTGGCTGGCGGCGCGCGGCGTGAAGGGTATGGACGGTGCCAGAGGGCCGCGCTTTAACCAGTCCTCGCTGGTCATCGAGGCGGCGGTCGGTGGTCGCGGCGTCGCTTTGGCCAAGCGGGCCTTGGCGCAGGCGGATCTGGATGCTGGCCGATTGGTCGCGCCCTTTCAGATCGCCACCGCCGTCGATTTCGCCTATTACCTCGTCCATCCCAAGGCCAAGGGACGATTGCCGCAGGTTAAGGCCTTCGTCTCGTGGCTCATCGCGGAGGCTGAGGCCCATGAGGCCGCGCTTCTGTCCATTGATAATGGTGCTGGAATCTAAGGCCCTATGACGTCTGATCGCCTCTCCCCTTCTGACTGCACCACCATGACCGAAGTCCGCCAAGGTGTGGATGGGTTGGACCGCGCTCTGGTCGCGCTCTTGGCAGAGCGTCAGCGCTATATGGACGCCGCAGCCCGCATCAAGCAGGACCGTAATGTGGTCCGCGACGTGCCGCGCATCGAGGACGTCGTTGCCAAGGTTAAGGCAGAGGCCCAAAAGGTTGGCCTGTCACCCGCCATTGCCGAGCCGGTTTGGCGCGTGCTGATCGACCGATCGATCGCCTATGAGCTCAGCGTCTGGGATCAGTCACGCAAGGACTGAATATTCTTTTCGTACTGATAGATCGCAATATCGGCCAAGACCGCTTCAACGGCATCCCTTATGCGGATCAGCGCGAGGGTCCGGTCCATATGGGCATCGCCCAGCACCCACTCTGCTGTTGAGCAGGCCTGCGCCAGAGAAAGAGCCCCGACGCCCAAGGCCGTCCCCTTCAGGCTGTGGATCGCATCGCGCCAGCCTTCACCGGGATCGTGAGGATCCATAACCCGCAACCAAAGGGCCGCCTGTTCGCGAAAGAGATTTAGAACCTCCTCCACAACCCCCATGTCGCCATCGGCATAGTTTTCGAGATATCCGAAATCCAAGGCTCCGGTTTTTTTTCGCCCAACCATGGGTGTCCCCATTTTCCTTCCTAAAGTCACATCTAGCCGCTTGCCATCCCAATAGACCAAAGGCAGTTCTGGTGCGGGCGCATAGCTCAGTTGGTAGAGCAGCTGACTCTTAATCAGCGGGTCGTAGGTTCGAATCCTACTGCGCCCACCATCCAGTCAAGACAAGCTTCCGTGACTGGATGAAAGCGATAAATCTCAAAAAATCAAAGTTTTAGCTATTTTTAGCGAGAACGGCTGGTGTAGATCAGCAGCGAGACAGGGCCATTGCTGCCCCGCTGCCGATTCTTAGCGTTGGCGTTAGAGGCCTTCTAACAGCCCCTCGATCCCATAGATCCGCGCGGCGGTCCCTGCATAGAGGGCGCGTTTTTCGTCGGCGGAGGCTCCGGCCGTGATGTGCTTGAAGGCATTCCAGAGGGTGGCATAGCTCGCGCCCCACTTATCCACAGGGTAGTTGCTCTCAAACATTCCCCTGTCTGGTCCGAAGGCTTCGATGCAGGTCTCAATATAGGGCTTCCACATGGCGGCTAAGGCCTTTGAACTCACACCGGCCTCCGGCCCCTGTTCGGGCATACCGCAAAAGGCCATGGCGAGGCCGCCAAGCTTGACCGTCACGTTTGGACATTGGGCAATGGCCCGGATCGAGGCGCGCCAACGATCAAAGTTCTCAGCCAGCTTGCCCTGATAGTTGGCGATGTTCAGCGGGGTTCCGCAGTGGTCGAGGATGATGCTGGTGTCCGGAAAGGCCCTGGCAAGCTTGAGCACATCGTCCAACTGAGGCTCAAGCACCCAAGCATCGAAGGTCAGGCCCATGGGGGCGAGCGCCTTGAAGCCTTGATGGAAGGCGTCACTGGCCAACAGACCCTGCGGCGCATGGAAGGGAGGGCCAAGGACCTCAGGGTTGGCGTCCCACGCCCCCTGATGACGAATACCCTTGAAGCGACCATTTCCAGCGGCGATCAGCGCCTCTAGAACTGGCTTGGCGCGGTCGCCGAGCGTCATGTCGGCATGGCCAATGATGGCGGCTGCCGCACGGAACTCACCATAGATGCCGCTGGCGCTTTGCGCCGCGACGCCGTTGACGAACTCGACCTCACCGACGGGCTGCATCTCCGCAGGCGCATCGGCGCGATAGAAGGCCCCACATTCCATAAAGACCGTCCCGACCACGCGGTGACCACTCTGGGCGTCACTGCGGAGCTGGTCGAAGGTGTAGTAGGGCGTCCTAGCGACAGCATCGATAAAGGGATGAAGCGGCTCTGGAAACAGGCCTAACATCGGCGTCAGGTCCCAGAGGTGATGATGGGGATCAATGATCGGTAGGTTTGGTTCAAGGATCTCTTCGATCACGGCGTTCCCCAGTACAGGCTTGGTTTTGATTACCGCCAGCTTATGGGCCGTGGCGGCTTAGGCAAGGCCCAATTGCCCCCCAAATGAACAATGCCACCCCCTCAATCGCGTGACGGGATGGCATTGGCCTTGGTTCATCTGTCAGCCTTAGATCAAGGCTTTTGCGCCGCCTTGGCCGCCTTAGCTGCCTCTTCGGCGCGGGCACCGGCTAGGATATGGCGCAGAGCATAGTTGCCCTCGTGACAGGCATATTCATAGATCTGCCCCTCGAGCGGCGAGAACTCATATTCCCCGCCCCAAGGCTGGGCCCACATGGTGGGGTCGATAATGCTGTAGGCATAGTGCAGCCGCTGCGGCCCAACGCGGGTAAAGCGTTCGATGATGGTTAGGTCCTTCCACGAGCCATAATAGGCTTGAGAGGCGGGAATGTTGGTGGTCTCGACCACCAGCGTATCGCCTTCAAAATGGCCGATCGAGTCGCCCATCCATGGCCGCAGACCGTCGGTGCGGTGCTTGCTATTGAGCCGGATCATCCGCACATCATGCACCATCTCGACCAAGATGCTGATCACGGTCGGCGACTGAACGATCATATATTCGTTGTTGTAGAAGCCATTGGCCAGCATGGGCGGTCCGGCATTGCGCCCAAAGCCCATGATGCAGCGCTCACCATAGGAGCGGTTTTCGGGATTCTCATATCGATCGCCCGCCTTCCACCAGGGCTCAGGCCCCTTAACGCCCGGAAGATAAGGCGGAACCTGACCGTTCGGTGTGGTCAGGATCGACGAACGCGGCTGGCCATTGACGCGCATGACGCGGCTTCCCGCATCAAGCCAGAACGCATTATAGCCGCCCACGGCACCGCCCGCCGCGGCGAACTCAGGACGCGTACCCGGAGCCGGCTTATCCCCGCCCGCCGTAGGGGCTGGAGCGTCTGGATCGGTGGGTTGATTAGCATCGTCTAGCGCCTTAACCGCGCCAGTTTCGATGGCCTTGACCTCTTCCTCGGTGAGGATGGCGCGATTGCCCATGCCGCCTCGGCGAGTTTCCGGCGTTAGACTGACATTGGACCAGTTCGAGCCCAGATCAGGCTGACCGAAGGCCAAGCGTGGAGCCTTGTAGGGCGCAGGCTCAGCAGCAAAGGCGCTCACGCCAAAGGCTCCCACACCCAACGCTAGGGCAGCGACGGCTCCCATCGCCAAAAACTTGATCCGCATTGGTTTTCTCCGTCTTGGTGGGTCGGCTTGAGTCTAGGACTGAACGGGTTTCTTTGGGCGTTTATGGCGCTTCTGACGCGGCCTTGATCTGGCCCAGCATGAGCTTCAAGAAGCCCCGGCGCTCAGCAACCTTGGCATCAAGCGTTGCCGGATCGCCGCCAAAAGTTGGGTCCAAGAGCAGCGTATAGATCACCACCGATTTACCCTCGCCATCAGGCAAGACCTCGACCGTGCCGTGATAGAGGTTGGCGGCCATGGGTTGGGCATAGGTGTAGGAGGTCGAGGTCTTGGCCACCAAGATCTCGTTGACCCGGCCAGCGATCAGGCGGTTCGAACCGACATCACCCGTGCCCGACGTGATGACGCAGGTGGTCTTCAACATCGCACCAATATCGCAGTAGCCCCCGGTCTTCTTCCAAACCACTTCAGGGGCAACAGCGACCTGCGCGCGCTCCGAAATTACGACGAGGTTCAGAGGGGCAGCAGCAGGGGCCGCCGGGACAACAGGCGCTTCAGGCGCCGCAAAGACATGACCCGCCGTTCCAGAAAGGGCTAGGGCGGCAACCATCGCGCCAAGGCGAGATGTCCGAAGGGAAAATTTGAGATTTTTCATTATTTAGCGCCTTCAAGGAACTGTTTTTGCTTTTGTTTTACGTCTTCAGGCCAATCTGGCAGGGGCGCGCCAACAGGCTCGGCACCGGGTTTCAGGGCCGGAACATATTTGGCGTGGCAGGCCTTGCAGGTCTGGAACATCTCTGCACCAACAACATACATTCTCGCGGAATCCTTTGCCTCAACCGCCGCCTTTGCTGCGAGCCCATCTTGGGTCAACTTCTTCGACAGACGGATCCATTCTTCATCGCGAACGCGACCCGGAAGCAGCATAAGGTTGCCGCCCTCGGCGACCTGAACGGCACCATTTTCGGCCGCAAGCCACCCCTCCTCCGTCGTCGGCCTCAGGCTCTTGGTTCCCGTTTCGTCAGTCACCTCTCCGGACGCGCCCCAGAAGGCCCAAGCCCCCGGGTCGATCTGGTGAACCATGACCTCCAAGACCGGAAGGCTCGTATCATAGAGCGATGGCTTGGGCTTCTCGCAGGAGGTCAGCAGCAAGACCGCCGCCAGCCCCAAGACCCAGACCGATGCATCCCCACGCATGCCCATTACCCCCCAACCTATCGTCAATTCTTCTCAGAGCCGTCCTTAGGCGCGCCGGTTCCGCTGGAACCCATGAAAAGCTTCTGTCCATTCTCTAGCGTCAGGTCGCGGCCATTGGCGCGGCATTGGGGCGTGCAGAGATGATCCTTGCTCTGATAGCCGCGCACGATGATCGTCGTACCGGGGCGCAGCGAGGCCTTGTTGATGCCCGAACGGAACAGGGTATTGGGCGTGCCGCCCTCCACCATCCACTCTTGATCTGGCTTGCCGGGCGTTTGCACCATCAGATGCACCCAAGCGTGAGGATTGATCCACTCGACCCGCGTCACCTTGCCCCTCAGGAGCACAGGCGCATTGCTGTCAAATTCAGCGGCGAAAGCATGGTGCGCTTCGGCCTGACCGGACACACCAAGGGCGAAAGCAAGGACAACAGATGCGATTTTAAGGCCACGGGTCATGGGCGTTAAGGCTCCAGAAGGGTCGTTATCGAATGGGATGTGAAATCTATTTCAGCGGCTCTTTGCGCAGATCGCCGTAGAGGAGCTCTGTCACATGCTCCACGCACTTGAACTGGCCAAGCGTAACGTCTGGACCGACTGCCTTGTACAGCGTCATCTCCATCTTCCACGGCTTGGTATAGGTCTCGGCGTCAGTGATTTCGGCTTCATATCGCATGGTCACGGGACTGGTTGGCGTATAGCGCTCAACCACCGTCATCATGTCTGAATGGAAATTTCCTGCGCGATCAAGCCAAGTCTGATCATTGAGCGCCGTAACCTTGACCACAAGTGTATCGCCTTCCCAGGTCGCGACCGACTGACCCATCCAGCTATCCGCGGGATATTCGCCGGGATCCTTGAACAGGATGGTTCGGGTCGCGCTGGCATATTGATAGGCGATCATCATGCTATTTTGCCCCTGCACGATCTGGAACGGATGGGGCATGTAGGTGGCGCGAGGCACGCCTGGCAGATAGCATTTGATCTCAGGGTCACGGCTCAGCCACTGGGCCTTGTTCTCATTACGCTTGGCAAGGGCCTCAGGCTTGTAGGGGATCGTCCCACCGACAACGACGCCGGGGCCCGGGGGAACCGCGCCGACAGCCCCGAGTGCGACGACCTCTTTGGCCGGGACCGGCACAACCGGACCCGAGCGCATGGCCATAGCCGCTGAACTCAGGTGAGGTTCAATATCGTAGTTGGCAGAATTCAAGACCTGCCAGACGCCGTTCAGGTCTGGATGGATCCTATCAGGCCCTCTCGGTGCCTTGTAGGCAGGGCCTTTCGCCATAGCCGCGGTTCCGAGCGCGCAGGCCATTGCCACAACGGCCATCAAGGTGGCTTTTTTCGATACCATGGGCTTCCTCACCATTTTGTCGCGCTACACGGACCAACTTCGTGATCCTTTGATGGTTGTGACGCTGAAGGATGCTGCACAGCCAATCTGGTCCTTGTCAACGCTTGCCGCGCAATTGAACCTGGGGCTCGGGAGGGCCTTGCAAACCATTGGGCTCTGTCGCACCCTCGTTTCTGGAGCCCAACATTAAGTCCGCCGAAAATCGGGCCCCTGTATCTCGCCGGACCTTCGGCCTTTGCAGTACGGCGGCGCGGGAGGATGCGGGTGGTAAGATCCTTTTTGGTCTGGCTTCAGACGTCTCTGGGTAAGGGTCCGGAAGAGTTCGACCCATCCTGGAGCGAGGCCCTTTTAGGGTCCTTGAACTTCTGGGGTCTGCTTGAGGGCACGCACCTGATCAGCCTGATGCTATTTGCCGGCGTGATGCTGGTTATCGATTTGCGGCTCATGGGCGTGGCGCTCAAGACCATACCGAACTCCATGATCACCCAGCGCCTGCTGCCCCTCGTGTTGGGCGGATTTGCCATTATGGTCATTACGGGAGTGGCGCTATTTTTCGCCAAGCCTTTGGATTACTATCATAATATCTGGTTCAGACTAAAGCTTGGCTTCCTCGTCTTGGCCGGCTTGAACATTCTCTGGTTCCACCTTGTACTCCATCGCAATCAGAACCAATGGGACGCTCTGGAGCGCCCCCCCACGGCGGTTCGCCTGTCAGGATTGGCCTCCATAACCCTTTGGCTAATGGTCATCATTATGGGCCGGTTCATTGCCTATAGCTGGTACGAATGCGGCAAACCGCAGACCGCCCTCATCAATCAGGTTCAGGCCTGCGCGACCTCTGAACAGGGCGCGGTTGCCATTGAGGTGGCTTACCCATGACCCTATCCGATCTATTTCCAGCCCTTCAGCCCTTCGTTGCCAATCTGGTCACGGTTTGGCCCGCCTATGACATCAAGGCCAATTTCGCGATCTGGCAGGTACTTCATATTGTCTCGATCCTGACCCTCGGCGGTGCATCGGCGCTGGTGAGCCTGAGAATTTTGGGCGTTGGACTGGTCGAGCGACCCATCGAGGAGACCTATCGCGGCGTGTCGCGCCTAATCGCCATTGGCATTGTGTTGACCACCATCAGTGGCCTGCTCATCGGGATGGCCAATGCCGAGCGGCTCTATGATAGCGCCGCCTTCTTGGCCAAGTTCATCGCCTTGATCGGTGGGATCGTGCTGAGCTTCAAGGTGCTTGGTCCGGTCGCCTTACAGGACCGTCGATCAGACACCCGCCTCTGGGCTGCACTGGGCCTTGGCCTCTGGGCTCTGTCGGTCTTGGTCTTGGCCACTGGCGGGCTGGTCACGCCGGGACTACTGCATGTCTTGAGCGCGGGCAGCCTGATTGTTCTGGTCGTGGTTCAGGGACGGGCGCGATGGCTCTATGGCTTGGGATGCTTGGTGATCTTAGCGGCAATGGCGGTGGCAACCCATCTGGTCTTCAAGCCTGAGGAGATGGCCAGCATCGATATGGCCAATCTGGTACTATCGGGCGTCTGGTTCCTTTGGGTCCTTGGCTTTGCCGTCGCGAGGGGCAGGGCCATCATCTCGGACGGCGGACCTGACCGCTTTGCACAGACCATCGCCTATGCCCAGATCCTCGTCTGGGTCACCGCCGCCGCAGGCGGACGCTGGATCGCGTTCGCCTGAGACAATTGCCGCGACCTATTGGCCATCCACCGAGAAGGCCAGTAGGACGTTGCGCCCATTGCCCGCGACGCGGGAGGCACCGTTAAAGCCCGACATGACAAAGACCATGCCATCGGCAATGGCGGGACCCATTCCATCAAAGCCGCCACCAACCTGATTTGGCACACCATTGACCGTCGCGAAGGTCTGGGCGGTGCTGGAATATTCCCAAATGATCTTGCCGGTCTTGGCCTCATAGGCGCGCAGCCAGCCGTCGGTCGTGCCCGAGATGATCGCACCGGGAATGACACACGGCGCTGCCGAGTGGGCGCGGATACAGCCCTTTAGGTCATAGGTCGTCTTTTTCAATCCGCAGGGTGCAGCGGGCGACGGCGTGTACCATTTGATCTTGCCCGTTTTCGGATCGAGCGCTGAAAGGCCAGGCTTCGCCAGACCTGGGCTCTTGTCACCCGCGGCCTCACGAAACAGGCCCGTTAGATCGGCCATGGCGACATAGAGTTGAGCCCTATCCGCCGCCATACCCCACTCGATACCGCCCAGTTCGCCACCGACCCCAACCTGGGTGTTCCAAATCTGCTTACCGCTATCCGGAGACAGGCCATAGGCCATGCCAGATTTCTGGCCCGCCAGAAGGATCTGCTTGCCGCCCGGCAAGGTGAACAGGATCGGGGAGGCGCCGAAATCATGATCCGGACCCAATTCGCTTGGGCAGTTACCGGTCGCAGCGGGTCCCTTGCGGTTACAGCCCATGACAAAATTATCACCTTCTGTGACCTGCTCTCTCCAGCGTATCTTGCCGGTCGCCATGTCAAAGGCGACGATCGCATCAGAGCCCTCAGTTTCGATGTCGGTATAGCTGTCCCCAGTCGCGGCATAGACCAGTCCACGCGCTGGATCGACCGACGGCGCAGACCAGATCGCACCACCGGCGGGGCCCTTGAGGGGCATGCCAGAGGCATTGACCCGGCCATAGGCGCTCGGGGCCTCGTCGATCGTATAGGTCTTCCATTTCTGAGCGCCCGTTCGAAGGTCCAATGCAACCAGCGAGCCACGGAAGGTGCAGCAGGCATAGGTCTTAGACATGGACACGGCCTCCTCGTAGGAGCTGACCGGCACATAGAGGGTATCACCCGAAGCCGTCGCCGCGCCCGTCAATGAGGCGGCCACATGGTCATCGAGGACCGGGCTGTACCAGAGGGTCTTGCCATCCTGCGCGTCAAAGGCGCGGACGCGCTTGTCCAACTGTCCAATCAGTACCATCCAGCCGCTCGGGGAAGCCGTGTTCTTGAGTACTAGCGGGGTGTTGCGAGACTGCGCATCAGAGGCGGACCAGAGCACGCAGCCTGTCTTGCCATCCAAAGCATAGAAGGAGCCGTTGCGATTGGTGGCAAAGACCCAGCCGCCAAGGACCACGGGCTGGCCGCCGCCCTCCATGGCAAAGGACCATTTGACCTTCAAACGCGACACATTTTGCGCGGTCAGGCCGGAATGGGGTTGGAACCGGCTTGAGGCCCCATCAAAGCCCGACAGGGGCCAACTGGAGGTGCTGGCCTTAAGGGTCTTGCCCGCCGGACAAAGCTTGTCGACCGTGGCGGATTTGGACGCAGGTGGGTTGAGCATACTGGCCAGGCTGTCAGACTTGCCCGACGAGGTTAGGTAGCCCGCTATGTCCTGCATATCTGTATCAGACAGGCCCTGAGACATGGTCTTCATGGCCCCCGACTTCAGGGAGACAAATATGTCAGAGGCGCTGCGCTGCGCCAGTTGCTCGCGGCCGGGCGCTCGGCCTTGAGCTGGCTCGTGGCAGCTTTTGCAGCGCTGATCGTATAGGGCTTGGCCAGCAGGCAACTGCGCGGGCACGGGAACGGCGAAGGCGCGAACCGGCAGGATTAGCGCCACTATCAAGGCCAGAGCCCGAACCACGCTTAAATCTGCTCGCGACATTTGCAATTTCCCCCGCCGCCTCCTTGATCGGAGGTTCTGCGTCTATGGGACAGAGTGTCAAATCTCTGACCCGATCTTTCAAGCCAATTCGTGTCTAAGCTCAAATAGAAAAACCCCCGGACGTGGTGAACGCCCGGGGGACTAACCTTAGGTC
>JBEGOG010000045.1:0-8835 GCA_041182125.1 Pseudomonadota bacterium | reverse complement strand
TGGTTATAGCCATTGAGCACGGCGTCAGCGGCGGCTTGGCGGATATCGAGCGGACCGGGGCCATCTGGAAAGCCTTGGCCCAGATTGACCGCGCCGGTTTGCCGCGCGAGGCCGGACATGACCTCGAAGATCGTCGTCGGCATCTGGTCGTAGATCGGATTCACGCAGCCTCCTTGATGGGTAGACCGAAACTAGCGAGGAACAGGCGCTGCGGAAAGTCAGGCCTAGGCTGGACTTACTATTTTTCCGAGCAAAAATAACATAGCGATAGCTAACTTTTTGTTTTTATTGATAATTTAGTTGCGACTAGCAATTTCTCGGCCTTAACTTGCCCCAACAGATCTATCTCTCCGCCGGGGTGAGACTCTGAAAGGACGACCATGCCACAGACCGCAACCTCTTCCGTGGTTTATCTCGAGGGCCCCTCTACCCAACAGGCGGGGTCCGATCTTGTCGCGGGTTGGAACGCGAAGGGCCGCGAGTCATCGGGCGCGCCGCGCTTCCGCGAGGTGACCGTGGATATGGTTGTCAAAATGATTGGCCAGATCGTTACGATCGAACGACAACACGGCGAGGACGTGGCCCTCGCCGTGGTCGAAGATCTCAAACGCGTTTGGGCTAGGCCCCACCTGAGCTTGGTTCAATAGAGCCAAGCCTTAGGCTTTAGTCTTCCGGCATAGCTGCCGGAGCATTGGCCATCATCGACTGGGCCAGTTCCAACACTGAACGGCGCAGGCGGGTCGAGGAAATAGCCGAATAGGCATCCAGAAGTTCCGCCGCACCGGGCAGACGCAACTTGGACAGGTCGGCAATCCGCTCGGAAGACCGGCCCTTATCCTCGTCTAAATCATCCACCAGATCGCTGACGCGGCAGCCTAGGGTGTGGGCGATTTCGACCAGTCGCGAAAAGCTGACGCGATTGGTGCCGCGCTCATATTTCTGAACCTGCTGGAAGCTCACGCCAATGGCATCGGCCAAGGCCTGCTGCGACATGCGCAACGACCGGCGACGAAGGCGAACGCTTTGACCTAAAGCGACGTCGAGGGGATGCGGCTCATCGTCCGCGTTGGCTTTGATAGCGCCCATGATGATTAGCACCTTTGCATAAGTTCTCGGTAGGGTAGATTATAACCGAATCTTGCGCAGAATATAGCGAAAACTATCGATAAATCTAATTATTTTGCATTCAGGGTTGTAAATCGGCAATTCCCAGCCAATTGTTCAATGGTTTTAAGGGCTTTCGCCATTGTTCGAGGCAATCTATGGCCCCCAAAAGACCGTCACGGGAACCTGATCTTGATGCAAAATCGCTCGGACGGGTGCCTCTAGAGCCGATCCCGCTCTTCGGGCCTCTTGGTAGACAGCCCACTTGGTGGGGCCCTTGAGCAACAACAGAATATGCCGTGATTGCAAAAGGGCAGGCAGGGTCAAGGACAATCGGTCTGGACCGTCCCCCACGGGTCGCACCGCACGTGCCTTTTGAGGACTGTCGAGGTCCATCGCCGCAGGAAGGCCAGCCGCCCCAGGAAAGAGTGAGGCTGTATGGGCATCGTCGCCCATTCCGAGAATCACCAGATCAAAGGGCTGTGTGAGGGTCCGCAAGGCCGCATCAATCTGGACCTCAGCCTCCTGCGGCGTTGCAGTCGCACATTTTAGCCCCGTGAACCTCGCCGCTGCGGCGGGGCCGCGAAGCAGTGTTCGACGGACCATGGCCTCGTTGCTGGCAGGGTCGTCGGTTGGAACCCACCGTTCGTCCGTCAGTGTCAGTTGGACCTGCGACCACGGCAAATCGAGGTGGCTGAGGGCCTGATAGATCAGGACCGGGGTGGTTCCACCGCTGAGGGCCAAGCTGGCCGTGCCGCGCGCCGCGATACCCGCAAGAATGGATGATTTGATCGTCTCGACCGCTGCGGCTTGCAACGCCGCCATATCGGCAAAGCGGCGTTCGACGATGCTATTGTCCATGGTCCTTGGCGTCCTCGACTTGACGAAAGGCAATATGTTTTGAGCCAAGAAAGTTGATGATCAGGCCGGCCGCTGTGCCTATGGCCAAGGGTATAACCAACCAGCGGCCCAGTATGGGCACCAAGGCAATGGCGAGGCTATAGGTGGCGATATTTACCGCTCCGCCCGTTCCTTGCACCAGAAAATAGAGACCAGCCTCTTTGGCATGGTTGCGCCCGGCATGGGCCTTGAAGGTCCAAAGCCGGTTCAAGGTCCAGGTTGCCAAGACAGCGACAAGAAAGGAGCAGAACCGCGCGGAGACATGATCCATCTGTGCAAGCCAGACCAACCCATAGAGCACGCTGGCGTCCACGACAAAGCCCACGCCGCCGACGACGCAAAAGCGCAAAAAGGCGGGGTCGAGCAGATCGAGTATCTTCGCAAAGAGCGGCACACGCCGTGAGATCATGATCGCCCGTTCGAAGAGCGCTCTGGCCCAAGCCCAAAGGGCGGACCAGGTCTGTCCGGGTGTGTCTTTGGCCAGCTTTTGCGCCAAGATCGCTGCGGCCAATGGAATGATCCAAGCGATGCGGGCCTGATAACGGGGGAAGGGGCCGGACAGAACTCCGCACACCGCCGCGTTGATAATGTAACCGGCCACAAACAACGCCACCGCCGACATCGCCTTGAGCGCATCCTCGTCAAAATGGATCCGCTTTTGTCGGAAGGCCTGTGCCACCTCCCCGCGAGCCAAGCGCCAGCCAAGAAATAGCCCGGCCAGAACGAAGATCGTGGTGTGCCATGCCCGTAAGGGATCCATTCGCAAACGCGAGCGGCAGGCGGCACGATCCGCCTTGCACTGTTCCGCATCGGGGATGAGCAGCGGTAGATTCGTATCCCCCCAATAGCGATCATTCAGGAACACATAGGGGTTACGCAGAGGGTCTTCGACATAGATCAGATTTAACTGCCACCACCAGTTCTGAAGCGATGCCTCCACCTGCCCCAAGGGATCGTGAAGGACGGTGTTCAGCGCAAATCTGAATTCTTCTTTCCCCAGCCCGACGCGGTCCTCATAGGACAGCCGGTTAAACAGCCCGATGCCCGCTGTACCTGACCAGAGAATCTTGTCGCTATCATCGAGGGCCTGATGCCGAAATCGACAAACAATATAAGGCGTACCGCTGCGACAGGCCTCGCGCAGATAGTTTCGCCCCGGCCCATCGGCCAATACCCGGGCAATCAAGAAGGGCGGGCGACCGAGGTCTTCACCCCATTTGGCTTTGACCGATTGAGCGTAGAGGGCATTGGCGGCGAAACCCGTAATGATGGCGGCCATAATGAGGCTTGCCCGCACAAAGGTCTCGCGCCGGTCGGCCTTCAGCAAAACCATTATTCCTGACCCAACGATGGCCAAGCCTAGGGCGGTCATGGTGTGCGAGCCGTGGAAGCTCAGAGCCAGCGATAGCAGGCTCCAATTGAAGATCTGGGCGCGTCGGCTCAGGGTGTGACGGTAGATCAGGAGCAGAACGCCGCACAGAATGGCCACCCCGGCAAAGACGTCCGGCATAGCAAAGCCTGCGAACAGGGGCAGAGATGTGCCGGCTGCGACCAACAGACTGACCGGTATAAAGGTCCAAGGCCTAGCGAGCGGGGCGATGGCCCTTGAGAGCCGCCAAGCGGGCCATAGGGCCAGCAGGCCCTGGATCGCAGCGACGAGCCAGAGGCTACCGATGGCCACGCCGGCATAGAGAAAAACACCGTAATAGGCCGATCTGGCCCCCATTGAGGTGAGGGAAAACCGCTCAGCTGTTCGCTTTTTAGCGGCTTCGGCAATTTCGGCTGGGTCGGTTAGGACAGGCTCCGGCTTGAAGTTGCCGATAATGTCCCGCACCACGGTGCGGCCCTGATCATAATAGTCATCTGTGTCGGTAAAGACGGATGGTCGCCCATTCACCGCAATGACGGCGAGGAGGAAAAGGGTCCCCAGCCAGAGCGGCCATGACTTCCAGATCTGCCTCATGCGAAGCTTTGCCGGGCTTTAACGACGAAGGGTGAAGACGGAGGCGAGAAAGCCGGATGCGGCGATCTGGATACTGGCCGTCACCGCGGTCAGGGAAATGACTAAGATCCGAACCACGCCGTTATAGACAATAGGTCCAAATCCTACGCTCGCCCAGTGACCTAAGGCAAAGACGGTTCCTACGCAGCCGGCAATGAACAGGACCAAGGCCCCTTGCAAGATCGGCTCCAAGGTCATGCCGAGCAGGAACTTCTTCATGCTGCCCGCAGGCGGCAGAACCCCTTCCATCATCGCATAGCGACGGGCCAGAGCGCTGAACATGACCAGCTGCGTGCCGATCAGGAACGAGAAACAGGCGGCGACGAGCGTATGGATGTCCAGCTCGATATGGGGGGTAATATGCACCCCGCCAGCGGCCAGCATAGAGGTGCCCGCCACGCCAAGACCGATCATGACCAGACCAGGATAGAGGAACAGCCACTCAGGGCTATGGAGCAACAGGAAGCGCAGGTGGCGCCATCCATCGCGCCATGTCTTCAAATGGGGAGGGCGTGACCGGCCATCGGGGCGAAGGGTGGTCGGCACCTCTTCGATTCGGCGCTCATGCAGGGCTGACTTGACGACCATTTCGCTGGCAAATTCCATGCCGGGGCTTTGCAGGCCAAGGCTGAGCATGGTTTCGCGGTTAAAGCCGCGCAGACCGCAATGGAAGTCGCTGACCGGAATCTTGAAGAACAGCTTACCAAGGAAGGACAGGACCGGATTGCCCAAATAGCGGTGCAGGAAGGGCATGGCCCCCTTTTCGATGCCGCCCAGGAACCGGTTGCCCATGACCAGGTCCGCACCATCGCGCAGGCGCTCGACCATGGTGTCCAGATTTTCGAAATCGTAGCTGTCGTCGGCGTCGCCCATAATGACAAATCGGCCGTGGGCGGCGCGGATGCCGCCAATCAGGGCTGCGCCATAACCGCGCTCTGGCACGGCGACGACGCGCGCACCTTCGGCTTCAGCCATGCCTTGCGAGCCATCGGTCGAGCCGTTGTCCGCGATCAGGACCTCACCGGAAATGCCTGTGCGCTTGAAAAAGCCTAAGGCCTTGCGGACGCAAACCTCAATGGTTTCAGCCTCGTTCAGGCAAGGCATCAGGATGGTCAGCTCAACCGACGACTTTCCCGCGCTTAAAGTCTTATCCGAAGAGGTTTGGTCTTGCCCTGAGGACAAGCGGGCACTGATCAGTTCCGCAGCCATATCGCTCTCACTTTGCAAATCACGATTGCGAGAGGGAAATACGCCTTTCTGATCAAGGTGCAAGCCCTGCTAAGCAGTTCAATCCCTAATTGCTGCAGTTCGCCTAAAGACCGAGCGCGTGGCGCATCACTTGGAAGATGTAACTTTCTTCGACCACGCCATGGAAAAGATGGGCCTGAGGCCCGCCGGCAAAGATCGCTACGTCCTCACCGCTGTGAGCTGCGCTGAACATCGGAACGGTGGCCTGTTGTAGAAAATCAGGGTCCTTGGTGTTCACAGAGCTTAGATCTTCGCGATGATTTTCCCCATCCGCGCCGCCTGGACCCGTCGCATAGCTTAGGACGGCGTAGGGGCGGCTATCGCGTGCCAATCCACCTGTGCCTTCGTCGGCGGCGAGGCCGAGAATTGGATCATTGCGGGACGCATAGCCGGAAATGACCAGGCCATGACTGTGGTCTGCCGTCACGATAATCAACGTGTCCTTCATATCGACCTTGGCCATGACGGCGGTGATAGCCTTAGAGAACTCCTCGGTTTCAGTCAGGGCCCGGTAGGCATTGCCCGCATGACTGCCCATATCGATCCGTCCCCCTTCGACCATCAAGAAATAGCCCTTGGGGTTCTTGGAGAGGATGTCGACCGCGGTGGTGGCCATCTGGGTGAGGGTTGGTGTGTCTGCGCCTTGGGTCGCCCGATCAACTTCGTAAGGCAGGTTCTCTTGGCCAAACAGACCAAGCACATGATCGACCTTGGCTGGATCAAGGCTCTTCAGTTCATGAACATTCATCACCGCAGCCGAGCGCGGCCCAGTGGTTTTAAGCCAGGTCTGGATCAGGTCGCGGTCATCCGTACGCGAGCCGCCTTGGGCTTCTGGCCGAAAGCGGGACCGTCCCCCGCCCATTGCAACATTGAGGCGGGTCGCGGTGGGGGCCTCGACCAGTTGACGGGCAATATCCTTGCATCCAGCCGCTCTGGCCTGCGCGGACATGTTTTGGTCGCCTTCCCAGTCGCGGTTTGCGACATGGGCATAGGTTGAGGCGGGTGTGGCGTGGGTGATGCGCGTGGTGGTGACGGCTCCAGTCCAGCGGCCCTTCGCCTTGGCGATTTCTGCCAGCGTGGTCACATGGGCGCGCGCTACGGACTGACAGTCATCGGCGATCACGGTCGAGTCGACGCCAATCGTGCCGTTACGAGTCTTTACCCCGGTCAGCATGGCCGAGGCGCTCGCGGCGCTGTCTGAGACCATCGTGTCGTGGCTATAGGTCTTGGACAGGGCCAGATAGGGTAGGGCCTCGAAGGATAGACTGTTAGACACACCGTCCACGCCCCGTGACTGGCCCTCATGGATACGAGAGGCGACGATAGTGCTGATGCCCATACCATCACCGACGAACAGGATGACGTTCTTGGCCTTGCCGGTATTGGGCTTTAGCGCCAGCGCCTTGTCTAGCGTCGTCAGCCCACTGACATAATAGGGATCTGCCAGTTGCCGCGCGACGGGCTCTGCGGCTGAGGCCGCATGACTGATGGTCAGGGCCAAAAGCAGGCCGCCCAGGGGGCGCAGGGCTGGATAGGACATGGCGATCTCCGGTGGTGTCAGTCCCTGTCTAGGCCATCGCGCTGATCAGGGTCTAGTGCGTCACGGAAAATTCAATTTCGAAAGCGCCAGTTGGGCCAAGCTGTGTTGATTTTAAGCAGTTTCGCCCCGAGGGCCTATCCCGCCATCTGCAAGGCGATCAGGCCCACGCCGCCGACAATGATCCGCCAGAGGGCAAAGGGCATGAAGCCATAGCGGGTGACAAAGGCCAACATGGACTTAACCACCACCCATCCCGACAGGAAGGCCACAACAAAGCCGATGGCGATCAGGCCGCCCTGATCGAGGCTAATCGTGTCCTTGGCTCGATAGAGATCCAGCGCAAAGGCCCCGGCCATGGTCGGAATGGCCAGAAAGAACGAAAACTCCGCTGCCGAGCGCTTGTCCCCGCCGAGCAGCACGGCCCCGACAATGGTGGCGCCTGAGCGAGACACCCCCGGCACCATGGCAAGGGTCTGGAACAGGCCAATGCCCAGCGCGGTCAAGAGCGGATAGCGCATGGCATCAAACTGGCGCGGCGGCGGGCTGAACCGCTCAATGGCGGCCAAGACAATGCCGCCAATGATCAGGGACCAACAGATCAGGCGCGGGCTTTCAAACAGCACCTGCTTGATCAGATCATGGAAGGCCAGACCCAGCACCACGGCCGGCACAAAGGCAATGATGACACTGAGGGCAAAGCGCCGCGCCTCTGGGCTGGTTGGAAGCTTGACCACCACGGTCCAAAGACGCTGAAAATAGAGCACCACAACCGCCAAGATCGCGCCCATCTGGATCAGGACGGTAAAGGTATCCCAATCGGCCACCTTCAGCCCCATAGCCTGCGTGGCCAACAACAGGTGCCCGGTCGAGGAGACCGGTATGAACTCGGTCAGCCCCTCAACCAGGCCCAATATTACCGCTGAAAGCCAATCTGGCATGGTCCAATCCCGTCACCTGCGCCCACCCCTGCGGTCTAGCATGTGTCGCGGGGGGGATGGCTAGCCCTTAGGCGAGGCCTCTCGGCAAGTTCCTCCTGTCCCCAACTGAGAGTCGTTCGCGCTGTAATCGGATCGGGCGAGGGGTTA
This sequence comes from Pseudomonadota bacterium, assembly GCA_041182125.1. Classification (GTDB taxonomy): domain Bacteria; phylum Pseudomonadota; class Alphaproteobacteria; order Caulobacterales; family Caulobacteraceae; genus CAISGS01. The sequence continues at coordinate 956 of JBEGOG010000045.1, read as the reverse complement.
ATATGAGCGGATGTCCAACTCACATAACCATTCCACCCCAGGTCTCAGCTTGGAACAGTCTGCCGTCCTGACTCGGCGGGCCACGAGCCTGTCGGTGCTGGTCGCCGCGATCTTGATCGTCATTAAGGGCTTTGCCTGGTGGCAGTCGGGGTCGGTCTCGATGATGGCGTCTTTGGCCGATTCTAGTCTCGATCTGGTCGCCTCCTTGGCCACCTTCTTTGCCGTGCGCTACGCCACCGCGCCGCCCGATGCCGAGCACCGGTTTGGCCATGGCAAGGCCGAGGCCTTTGCCAGCCTGTTGCAGGGCGGTCTGGTCTTTGCCTCTGCGGCCCTGATCGGACAGGAAGCCTTTAATCGCCTCGCCCATCCTGAGCCGATCCAGCAAGAGGGCTGGGCGATGGTGGTGATGGTGGCCTCGATCGTGCTAACCTTGGCCCTGATTACGGCCCAGTCGCGGGTGTTGAAACAGACCGGATCGGTGGCTGTGTCCGGCGACCGTGCCCACTATGCCGCAGACCTTGCCTCCAATGCCATTTCGCTGATCGGTATTGCCGCTGCGAGCCTGTTTGTTCAGGCCGACGCTGTGGCGGGTCTGATTATTGCCGCTTGGCTGGTCTGGGGCGCTGTTAGTGTCTTTAGCGAGGCGTCCGTACAGCTGATGGACCGCGAACTGCCCGACGATCAGCGCGCGCGGATCGTGAGCCTGATCACTCAAGGCGGCCAGATCATGGGCGTGCACCAGCTGCGTACCCGCGCCTCGGGCCCCTTTGTCCATATTCAGATGCATGCCGACCTTGACCCGACCCTGTCCTTGACCGAGGCGCACGACGTCATGATCGCGGCGGAAAAGCGGGTGCTGGTCGAGTTTCCTGCCGCCGACATCCTGATCCATCCGGACCCGCGCGGCCTTGCTGAGCCCCATGGCGGGGCCTTTGCCGAGACGGCTGCGTCTCATG